>QIGT01000166.1 GCA_003230835.1 Gammaproteobacteria bacterium | reverse complement strand
CGGGACTCTAGCTCCTTGACCTGATGTGACAATGCCGATTGGGTAAGAAAAACTCGCTCGGCTGCCTCTACCAAGCTTCCCGTATCACGCAAGGCGACCAAGGTACGAAGGTGTCGAAGTTCAAGTTTTGACATGAATTTCACTCATCGAAAAACCTGCTTACATGCATATTATTCACTTTTAATTGCGCTGTCACGTCTACGAAAAATATGTGTACCAGTGCACGATGCCTAATCGCCCTCTGGCATACACTTTGACCATGTTCAATCCCAACGGTACCGTTATCGACGCCTTCGTCGTACATACGTTAAACGAGTTCCAACGTTTGTATCCCGAGCCCGGCAACAGCCAGCTGCAGTCTTTGCAGCAAGCGACACGTATCGCGTTGGAAACCTTGCTAAATTGCGACTGTCCCTACCATGACCTTCAACACACGATCTTGGTAACCGATGTCGGCCAGACCATCCTGCAGGGACGACAATTAGCCCGTGGCGATATCAGTGCCAATGAATGGATTCAGGCGGTGGTTGCCATGCTATTTCATGACATTGGCTATCTGCGCACTTTGCTGCCCGAGGACAACGACGACTCCTGTGTGGTTGACCCCGCCGGGAATAGAGTGACACCACCAATTGGTTCAACCGATGCTTACATGACCCCCTATCATGTTACTCGCGGGGCGATGTATGTGAGCAATCGTTTCGCCAACGACCCGGTGATTGATACTGATGTGGTAGCACAGTGCATCGAAATGACATTATTTCCAGTACCGCACGCTCGCCGCTACCAAGACACAGATACCCTACCTGGATTAGTTAGAGCAGCTGATCTCATTGGACAAATGGCAGACCCCCAGTATCTACAGAAGCTCTCGCGTCTTTACGCTGAATTTGTTGAAACAGGCGAAGCACAGCGACTTGGCTTTGACAACCCTGGCGGTTTACGTGCCGGCTTCCCAGACTTTTTCTACAAACAAGTCCATCCATATATTGGTGAGGGTGTGTCCTATTTGAAACGCACCCAAGAAGGACAACAATGGATCGCCAACTTATATCGCCACTTACACGTTAATCACGCCAGTCAGGAAAGTGACCCAAAGGTTCGTGCTCCAGAATTAGTCGTCGACAACGTGCGAAACCCCTCTTAAAGCCTTAGAATCCGCGACCCTCTAATCAATTTGGTCGTGTTTTGCACATCGCTCTTCTCGGCTACCGCAGCAACCCTTTCAGCGGTGGCCAAGGCATTTACATTAAGTACGTTTCTCGTGCACTCGTCGCTCACGGTCATCGCGTAGATGTCATTTCGGCGGAGCCATATCCACACCTTGATGACAACGTTAAACTGATCAAGCTGCCCGGGCTCAACCTCTACGCCAGCAAAAACCCAACCGCTGCGCTAAAATTAAAACACCTGGCCAGTGCAACTGATTTTTTTGAGTGGGCTTCTGTCTTGAGCGGTGGTTTTCCTGAACCTTTCACCTTCGGTCAACGTGTGTACAAGTACCTGAAACAACAGGGCAAGAAGTACGACATCATCCATGACAACCAGTGTTTGAGCCCTGGCATATTACAACTACAGAAGATGGGATTACCGCTGGTTACCACCATCCACCACCCCATCACTCATGACCGAGACATTGCCTTAGCCCATGAAGATCATTGGGGCATGCGTTTGCTGCTTAAGCGTTGGCACTATTTTCTCACCATGCAAGCAAAAGTGGCGCGGGCACTGACTCATATTGTGACGGTAAGCGAACAAGCCAAACTCGACATCGCTGTAGCCTTCAATGTACCTCAGCAAAGAATTCATGTGGTTCCCAATGGTGTAGATACCAATGAATTTAAGCCCATGCCTGAAATTGAACGCTCACCCCATCAGCTGATTACCACAGCGAGTGCCGACCAACCGCTTAAAGGAACACCCCACCTAATTTCTGCTTTCGCAATGTTGCGCGCTAAATTTCCGCAATTGCGACTCACCTTCATCGGCAAACCAAAGCCCGGCGGCGTGACCCAACAACTCATAGATAAACACCACTTAGCACCTTGGATTGAATTTTGCCACGGCATCACTACCGCAGAACTGGTGCGCCTGTATGCCAAGGCCACGATTGCGGTGGTGCCTTCACAATACGAAGGTTTTGGTTTGCCCGCAGCAGAAGCCATGGCTTGCGCGATCCCTGTGGTAGCCAGTAACGGCGGCGCACTACCAGAAGTAGTGGGTAACGCAGGTATTATTGTGCCTAAAGGCGATGCCACGGCATTGGCGGGCGCCATCGAATCGCTATTAACCGACAGCGCCGCAAGACAGCACTATGCAGTATTGGGCCAACAGAGAATTAGCGAACACTTTCAATGGTCCAAAAGCGCAAGTGCATTATCAGACTACTACCAACAGGTGATCACCCGATGAGGGTTCCTGCATGAGTTTAGAAACCATTGACCTACAACGTATGGGCATGCGCCCGGGTGATAGAATATTAGACCTAGGCTGCGGTGAGGGTCGGCACGCCATCAGCATGTTTTTGCTGGCAGACGTACACGTTATAGGTATCGACTTAAGTGACAAAGATTTAGACACAGCAAACAGCAGGCTCGCTGGTTTTACCTCGCAAGCTGTACAGCCTCACAAGAGTTGCATCTTCACCAGGGCAGATGGTCGAACGCTACCTTTCCCCGACAACACGTTCGATCAGGTGATTTGTGCAGAAGTGTTAGAGCATATCCCACAATACCAACAGGTACTGGGTGAAATTAAACGCGTGCTGAAACCTGGTGGGGTATTCGCTGCGAGTGTTCCTCGTTACTTTCCTGAATGGATATGCTGGCAATTAAGTGATGCCTATCATGAAGTTGCAGGCGGCCACGTGCGCATCTTTCGCTC
This sequence comes from Gammaproteobacteria bacterium, assembly GCA_003230835.1. Taxonomy (GTDB): domain Bacteria; phylum Pseudomonadota; class Gammaproteobacteria; order Pseudomonadales; family Azotimanducaceae; genus UBA4421. The sequence goes on along the minus strand of QIGT01000166.1, from coordinate 7,843 downwards.
TGCCGAATTAAAACAGGCCATCGAAAGCCAAGGCATGCGTCGCTTTGCGCGTCATTGGGCACACAGCTTACACGTGCCTTACTGGTGGCTTCGATGTACGTTCTGGCGAGCCGAAGAGCAAGTAGCCATTGTTGAGTTATACCACCGTTTTTTGATCTGGGACCTAATGCAGAAACCGTTGCTCACTCGATTGCTCGACAAACTACTCAACCCAATCATGGGAAAAAGTATCGTCATGTACTTTTGCAACGAACAATGATGCTACGGGATCCTAGTTTACAGCGCACCGCAGCCTACATTGCTGAACTGGCACTGCCTTCTGGTGGGCTACCCTGGTTCGAAAATGGCATCATCGACCCTTGGGATCATGTAGAAGCCATTATGGGGTTGTCCATCGGCGGCTACATAGAACCTGCGCGCAAGGGTTTTACGTGGCTACAGACTATGCAGCGCCAAGACGGTGCATGGTCCGCAGCTTTTGAAGACACCACAGTTGTAGACGATACTCGTGCTGAAACTAATTTTGTCGCCTATGTCGCAACCGGACTATGGCATCACTACCTGGTTACCCAAGATCATACCTGCCTGGAAGAACACTGGCCGATGGTTCTTCGCGCGCTAGAGTTTGTCCTGTCACTACAATCCCAACACGGCGAAATATACTGGGCGTTAGATAAGGACAAGGGCGTGTGTCATGACGCGTTGATTACTGGCTGTTGTTCCATCTATAAATCCTTAGAATGTATGTCGAATATTGCAAAAGTGTTAGATCGAGAATATCAACCCTGGCTCGACGCGCGCCAACGCTTAGGTGTGGCTATACGGCAAAAACCACACCGTTTTGACCGCACCTGGGCGTCAAAATCACGCTACTCTATGGATTGGTTCTACCCTGTTTTAACCGGCGTTTATCGTGGCGAGCAAGCCAAGCAACGCCTAACGGCGCGTTGGCAGGAGTTTGTTGAACCGGGGTTGGGCTGTCGTTGCGTGGTTGAAGAACCATGGGTTACCGTTGCAGAAACTTGCGAGCTAATCATGGCTTGTCTGGCGGCAGGTAGTCGACCAAGAGCGCAAACACTGTTTAACGACTTACGGCGTTTCCAACTCGAAGATGGCAGTTGGTGGACTGGCTACGTGTTTCCCGATGATGTCCACTGGCCAGACGAACGTCCTAGCTGGACGGCAGCGGCCATCTTGTTAGCGGCAGATGCCTTGTTAGGTTTAACGCCAGCACAGCAACTATTCACTTCCCATCTGGACTAGTACTTTGAAGAAGTACTAACACGCCGCAATACACCAAGCGTCTTAGTCATACCGCAATCTTCAAAAAGCCCAGAAGCCAATGCCAATTGGAATATTTCGTAGGGCGCTTGTCCGCCGTTGGCAGGATCTGGAAAAATGTCATGAATCAGTAGATAACCACCTGGCAAAATATGCGGAACCCAGGTCCGATAGTCTGTTAGGGCGGCTTGCCTACTATGTCCACCATCGATAAATACCAGCGCCAGCGGTGTGCGCCAGTATCGCCCGAGCTGACCACTGCTGGCGATCATCGGTATCACCACCTCCTCCAACTGCGCCTTAGCCAATGTGTTTCTAAAGGCAGGCAGCGAATCCATGCGTTCACAACCGGGGTCGTATAGCTGTGTGTCGTGATACTGCTCACCTAGCTGGTGTTCTTCCGAACCGCGGTGATGATCTACGGCATAAACTTGGCCGCCGGCTGGTTTAACTGCGCAGCCGAGATATACCGTTGACTTGCCACAGTAGCTGCCCACTTCTAAGCAGGGGCCAAGGTGACCGACCCGCTCAGCAGTTGCATATAAACGCTGGCCTTCTGCTGGATCTAGAAAGCCCTTAATTGAGTCAATATCTACGCTTAGGTTCATAGTGGTCATGAACCGCCAATTCCAAAGAAGATCAACACAAACAAGATTGGAGCAATCCCAAGCACATATGCCAGCAGATTCAGAGCATCATTCTGCGGTTTGCTTTTACTCAGGTTAAGGGGACTCCCAAGCAACAGCCAAAACCCACCACCCACTATCAACGATCCTATTAGCGTTAGCGTTAACACCCCCATCTTTACAGCCTCCAGCAAGTCATGAGATCAAGACTATACTTCACAAATTACCCCAGGAATGGGAATGCACACGAAAACAAATGTATCGGCCGAGGCTAACCCTCATCGCCAACTCCTCAAATACTGTCGTGTACAGAACCGCCAAGGCGATTGTACAGAGCGGTTTATCGACCACCATACCTATTATCTGTGGCGATTTTTGATGCAACAACGACACCATTTTTCAATCGTTCATACCGAGCCTTGCGTGTGGATACCTCACAACCAATGGTCCCTTCAGCAAAGTTTGTTTGATGGCGCACACTTGAACATTTCGGTCTCCCGCTTAGAGTTTGAATGTTACGACGCCAACTCTGGAGTTACAGAAATTCGAACGCGTTTTATTCCCACACAACAGTGTACAAAACTCACCCCTTTGCTACTGCAACACCTCTGCGGTAACGATGAAATCGCAACATTACGCACCCAGCCTGGTCGAGCCATTTCTACACGTATCACCACCGCCACCGAAACTACTCTACGGCCGCATGCCGAAGTGGACTGGGCCCACTAACTCATCCAGTTGCGGCTGAATCCAGTCGATCCACTCACACAACATCGGCCGAGTTTCGCGCGGATCGATGAGTTCATGTACAGCAAAAGATTCCGCCCTGGGAAAGGGTGAACGCGATTGTCGTAAGTGGTCTTCTAGCTCTTTACGCTTTGCCTCGGGATCAGGTGCCGCGGCAATTTCCCGGCGAAAGGCAACCGCCACCCCGCCTTCTAACGGCAAGGCGCCAGATTCCACTGACGGCCAAGCCAACACATAGTTACCCGGCGCATAATGTGCTGCTGTCGCCACACCAAAACCTTTGTGTACCTGGATGACCGCCCACGGGATAGTGGATTGTGCCGCCGCCGCAACCGCCGCCATGCCAAATCGAATGGTGCCTTTTTGTTCAGACTCCGGCCCTATCATAAAACCTGGCTGATCAATAAAGTTTATGATCGGCACATGGAAGGTGTCGCACATTTCAACAAAACGCCGGTACTTCTGTGCGGCCTCGGCGGTCATCGCACCTGCATAAACCATGCAATCATTGGCTAACACCCCCACCGGCTGACCATCTAAACAGGCCAACCCACATATCTGGCTGGGTCCAAAGTCTCGGCCCATTTCAAAAAAGCTGTCTGCGTCGACCACCATGTTGACAATCGCTCTCATGTCAAAGCCCACATTGCTGTCTCGGGGAACCGCCGTCAGTAGTTCCTGCTCCATTCGATCGATCGGATCATCACAACTATAGCGTGGCGTGCGCTGCCAAACGCTGCTAGGAAGAAAGCTTAGAAATTTTTGAATTTGTCGGAAAGCATCGTGCTCATCCTCCGCCAAATTATCCACAATGCCACTGCTAGCATGCACCTGAGCCCCACCAAGTTCATCCTTGGTCATGCTCACACCTAACGCTCGCTGTACCAAGGCTGGCCCGCCTATAAGAACTTGCGCAGTGTGCTTGGTCATTACTGCAAAGTGAGAAGCCACCAACCGACCGGCTGGAAAGCCTGCTACCGCACCCATGGCCCCACTGGCAACAGGTACCTGGGACATCGCGTCAGCGATGATCTTAAATCTAGGTTCTGTAAAAACCGGCTCACCAACCGTGCCACCCTTTTTTGCAGAACCTTTGACGCTGCCACCACCACCTTCTAACATACGAACTAACGGAACTTTATACTGCACGGCTAAATGTTCTGCATAAACACTCTTACGTAGCCCGGCAGCGTTAGGCGAGCCCCCTTTTAGGGTAAAGTCTTCGCCACCCACTACAATACGACGCTGGTCTATTTTTCCAAAACCAACGATGTAGTTTGCCGGCACATATTCTTTGATCTCGTCATTATCGTTGTACACTGGACTGGCGGTAGCACGGCCATGTTCACGGAAGCTATCGGCATCCAACAGCGCTTCAATGCGTTCACGAATCGTCAGCCGCCCTTTAGAATGTTGCTTAGCGATAGCCTCCTTGCCACCCTGTTGCTTGGCAAGAAAGCGACGACGCTCTAGTTCTTTAACTTCAGATTCCCAGCTCATGCAGCTACAGGGGGTCTGAAAAGTTAGGCGGGCGTTTTTCGAAGTTTGCTTGCACCGCTTCGATTTGATTTGGCGAACCAATCAACTGCATCTGTAAGGCAGACTCTAGCTCCAAGCCGGTGCGTTCATCAGCATGCCATGTGGCTTCTAACAATTGCTTACCTGCGCGTATCGCATCAGGTGATTTGGACGCTATTTCCCGGGCTAATTTCATCGCGTAGGCATGTGGATCCTCAACCACGTGTGTCACCAGCCCAATGGCTTTAGCCTCTTCGCCGTTCAAAACGCGACCCGTAAATGTAAGTTCTTTGGCTACATCCAATGGCACAAGATCTCGCAGTGTTTGGCTTAAGCTCATATCTGGGATGAGCCCCCACTTAATCTCCATCACGGACATCTTCATGTCTGGCGCAGCCACTCTAATGTCTGCCCCCAATGCAATTTGCGCGCCGCCACCATAGGCAACACCATGAATCGCGCAGAGCACCGGCACAGGCAATCGCTTCCATACATAGGCAGGTCTTTGTGCAAAATTCTCCGGGCGATCATCTCTTTCGAGCAAAGTGGCTGCGCCTTTATTTTTACCCTTTTCATCTGCGGATCCAGCCAGACCAGACATACTCTGCATATCCAAGCCTGCACAAAATCCACGGCCGTTACCAGAAAGCACAATGGCTCGAACATCTTTCGCTTGAGCCAGCTTTTCTGCGGCAGCAACGATGGCCTCAAACATTTGCGGACTGAGTGCATTATATTTTTCCGCGCGATTAAGTCGCACATCCGCCACCCCGTCGGTGACATCAATGGTCACTAATTCTGCGTCGCTCGATTCACTACTCATACTGTCCTCATAAGAAATATATAGCCGCAGGATGCTATCACAACGCGGATAGGAACTGGGACGTGGCCAGAGCCTAGGGTCGATCGATGATGGACGACGTGAGTCTGCCGGTACTGACCAAACGCCCTTGCTCATCTTTATTCACAAGACCCCACACCATCGACCTTCGGCCTATGTGGATGGCCTGCGCGGTACCAATAACAAACCCTTGTTTCGCACCACGCAAGTGGCTACAACTGATTTCCATGCCAACACAGATTTGTGAAGCTGGGTCGACGCAGTGATTGGCGCCAGCACTGGCCAAGGTTTCCAACAACAAGACCGCAGCGCCACCATGCAATAAACCAAACGGCTGCATTGTGCGATGATCTACCGGCATTCGACCGCGTAGAAAATCGTCACCGATTTCGATCATCTCTATGCCTAGATGTCCGACCGCTGTGCCCTCATGCAACACATTGAGTGCTTCTAGATTGGGCTCTATTGCCCAAATCCTCCCATCTTGCATAGCTTGTACCTGTACCTTACTTGGCCTGTGATAGTGCTTCTTTGGAGAACCCAGCAAGTTGTTTGTACCGTGCAGCAATTTGCGACCGCTCAGCCAAAGGCAAAATATCATTGATATCAGTAAATCCGTGGGGGGCTCGTTGTTCGGCAAGCTGCATCACTTGTTCTGGCCCGTTGCCTCGATTGGCGCGTACGACGGCTGCTGTGGCAGGTTGTCGCTCAGCCTGATAGTGCTCAAATGCAGCAACAATACCATCGGCACCACCACCCACGCTTACCAGTGCGCGCGTAATGGCAGCCGCATCAAGAATGGCTTGGGATGCACCATTAGACCCTATGGGATACATAGGGTGCGCGGCATCGCCTAGCAGAGTGACTCGGCCAAAACTCCATCTCTCGATGGGGTCTCTGTCGACCATCGGAAACTCATAACACGTTTGTGCATCCTCAATGAGTTGCCCGATACTCAACCAAGGAAACTCCCAAGAGGAAAATTGCTCAGTAAAGGCGGCAAAATTTCCTGCTCGATTCCAATCCTCACGCTCTAGCAAATCTGTTATAGGAAATCGAAGTTCCGCAATCCAATTAGTCAACGATCGGCCTTGTTCAAACTCAGATTGCCCGACTGGATAGGCAACAAATTTCTGCTCTTGATGCCCTGCCATAAACATGGACCGGCCAGTTAAAAAAGGTTCGGTTTCCATGAGCCCACGCCACATCACGGCGCCATTCCACAACGGCATACCTTCATCAGGGTAAAATTGTGCCCGCGCAGTAGAATGAATGCCATCAGCCGCAATGATGCCGCTGGCCTCGATTTCTAACACGTCGCCTTGCTTAGGTTTGAATGTCGCACGAGCCACATCGCCGTCCCCAACAACGCATTGCAGCACCATGCCGGTGTGAATACGATCCTGACCTATGCGCTGCTCAACCTGCGCAAGCAGCGACATCTGCAAATTACCCCGATGAATCGATATTTGAGGCCAAGGGTAACCTGCTGCGATACCTCGCGGCTCTTGCCATATCTGCTGCCCGAATTTGTTAAAAAAAATCAGTTCTTGGGTTTCAATTCCGTCTGCGAGAAGAACATCTAACAAATGCAGTTCATCAAGAATTTGACAAGCGTGGGGTAACAGATTGATGCCAACCCCGAGGGGTGCAATTTCGCTTGTAGCTTCGTAAATTTCGACCTCTAGACCACGTGCATGCAAGCACAATGCAGTGGTTAAACCGCCGATACCTGCACCAATTATCATTATATGAGCCATTTACCCATTCTACTCATAACTGACCTAGGGAGGAACGGGCTCGCACACTGACAGCATTGCCACTTTTGGCTTTATTGTAAAAGCGATGCAAAAAATGGCTTGCAAACAATACGTAGCTGCAAAATTTAGCTACCTTCTCAACCTACAGTCAAAAAACGTATCTCAATGAATATAATGCGCCTAATCCGCCAGCATCCACTATTGATTGCAGACCTGCGAGACCTTGGGCTTGCGGATGCTCAAGTAGATTGCGTAGCACGCTATCTCTCATTGCAACTGGGGCCAGTTAAACATATGCACACATCTGAACAGTTAAGCGAACGCGCGGAATACAATTTGTGTTACGTTCTTGAAGCATTGGACACGCGTACTTTTACCAAAGCCATAGACACAAAGTTGTTGGCAGAACACGCATCCCTCACCCCTGCATTTGCACAGTCAATTATATTGATGATTGCGCCCTGGGTAGATCGATTTAAGCCTAAAGTAAGTTCAGGTAATCTAGCGATATGAATATTTGGTTACTGGAAGATGATCCAGCACAGGCGCAGCTACTTAACGGTTGGTTGCGTTCCGCACAACACAATGTGCGCCACTTTGAACTGGGGCAAACGGTAGTTGAAAGCCTTGCAGAAGGAGGCTTTGATTTACTCATCCTCGATTGGGAACTGCCTGATATCAGCGGTATCGAGGTACTTAACCGCGTGCGCAATGAAGTTTCATGGCATGTGCCTGTGTTGTTTGTCACCCAGCGTGAATCGGAATCAGACATCGTCAGCGCTCTGTCTAGCGGAGCCGATGACTACATGGTCAAGCAAATTTCCCAGGCAGAGTTCCTGGCGCGGGTTGATGCCTTGGGTCGTCGTCTGGCGGGTGAAGAACTAGACTTCGAAATTGGCCCCTATACATTTAAGCCACAAAGCCAGTCTATTCATCTACATGGTGAATCCTGTGACCTTACCGCTAAAGATTTTGATCTCGCATGGTATATGTTTCGCCACATCGGGCGCCTGCTATCGAGAGATCAATTGCTGCGTGATGTTTGGGGGGTATCGGGATTAAATACTAGG
>QIGT01000188.1 GCA_003230835.1 Gammaproteobacteria bacterium | reverse complement strand
AGCAACCCTGCACGATTTCAGAAATTGCTCAGCGCGCAACGACAAAGTTGTCGACAATGACCAAGGTTACCCAGCGATTGGAACGAAATTCCCTGGTCCGGCTTGTTCGAAGTACCAAAGATGCACGCAGTACTGATGTGTTTCTTACCGATCTGGGTATCGAGACCGGGGTAAAAATACGTGCTGTTGCCAGCCGTATTTACAACCAAGCTACGCATGGTTTTGCAGATCATGAGATAGAAATGCTAAACCGCCTTTTACACCGTTTGTTCGATGCCTTGAGTTAGTCGCTTCGCTTGATACTTGCCTGTGGGTGATCTAAGTTTGCGCCATGAGTGTATTTGGCCGAGCACAGCTAATTCCCAATACTATTGCCGCCTTTGGCGCTTTTTTCATTGCTGCGTGTATTGGTTTTATTATGCCCAGGTTGGTACTCGACTCGGTTGGGCAAGAGACCTTAGGGCTGTGGGATTTAGGCTGGTCATTCTTGGTGTATGTGACTTTTTCCGGCATCGGCTACGGCCAAGCAATAGCTTATTTTTCCGCGCGGTATCGAACTGCAGAAGAAGACCAGGAAATAGATGAAATTTATGCCACTGGGTTTTGGTGCCAGTTGTTGTTTAGCATTGCTCTCATGTTAGCGTTTGTTGCTGGTTTCAGTTTAATCAGTAGCCACATTTATGATTTAAACTCAGCACATGCAGATTTGGTTGGACAAGTTGGACTGTATTTAGGCGCTACCATTGCGATTGTCATTCTGGGTGACGTTGCCCAAGGCACACTGCTTGGGTTGCATCAGTCAAGACAGGCAGATTTCGTTAACATAGGTCACGACATTAGCCTGGCCATTGCGATGGTACTGGTGCTTGGTGCTGGGTTTGGTATCGTAGGACTCGCAATTGTGACCCTCGTGTTACGCATTGTTTCTGAAGTAGTCCGTTTTGGCCTGGCGTTTCGCGCGTGTGCGGAGTTATCTACCCGAACAAAGTTAGTTTCATGGCGACACGCCCAAGTGCTGACTCGGTATGCACTGAAGTCATCTGTGCCGGCGGCTCAAGAACTTATTGTGTATCAGACTGCGCGAGTGGTGCTGTTTTTCAGTGCCGGACCAATCGCCTTGGCGGCCTTTTCCCGATATACGACCATTGCACGACAAATTAATCGTCTGGTTGATCGCCTGAGTGTTGCACTACCGGCGTTGACCAGCAGTTTTCATTCCCAAGGAGACATTACTCTGGTTAGGCGTCTGTTCACACGGGGAACCCAAGCAGGACTGATGCTCACGCTGCCTATTTTATCTGTATTCGCAATTTTTGGTGATTCGCTAGTTGAAGTTTGGATGGGGCCTGAATTTGTTATCCACAACTTGTCCAGCATGTTTGCGGCTGGTGGCGTGTTGCACGCGAACTATTCTGTTTGCGTGAGAGTTTTAGGCGGGATGAATGCACATGGCCGTATTGCATTGGCTTGCTTGTCAGGATCAGTCTTCATTCTCGTGCTTGTTTGCTTGTCGGCATTTCCCATTGATGCACTTGGCGCGACACTCTTAATCGCTGGCACAATGCTCGGCGTTATACATGCACCTTATATTCGTTTTGCATGCGATAAACTCGATATACCGTTCCTAAAACTTGTGCAGGATGTTTATATCAAACCCGTGGTATTTAGTTTTGGCTTCTTACTTGTTTTGTTGGCGGCTGAAGAATTGGTGGCGCGTCACTATATTTGGTCTGCCAATATATTGGTGCTCACCGCAACCGGAGTGCTACTGATGTGTATTTGGCATTTTATGCTCGAAGCATCAACTAAGCTTTCCCTGAAAGCCTTGGTTAGAAACCAAGGTGCGGGGTTGTTCGGCTAGTCTATGGGTCACATTAGAATTCTCAGGCACTACATCCACACGCCTTTCATTCTGACAGCGATGGTGGAGTTTGCAGTCACCTGTTTTGCTGCCTACCTAGGATATCTAACCCGTTACGGCGTTTTTCCAAACTTTGAGGAACACCTCCCCTTCGCGCTCACCTTCGCATTGGTGCTTTCGTTTTTTATGATCGCAATGGGTGTTTACGAAGCGCGTCTGCGTGAAGGGCATCTTGGGGTAATGTTACGCACGGCTGTTGCGATGTTCTTGTTGGGAACCATCGGTATGGCGGTGTTGCTGTATTTACTGCCTGCCTTGTCACAAGGCCGCGGGGTTTTGTTATTTTCAAGCGTCGAAGCCTTTCTTTTTATCACCGCCCTACGATGGGCCACCTCGGCGTTTATATCTGAAGACTTTATGAAGAGAAGGGTCATCATCCTAGGCACAGGCAATCGCGCCATCAAAGTCGCCAGTCGTATGCGGCGTAGATCAGATCAGCGAGCATTTATTCTGGTTAGTTTTGTACAACCGGCCGATACTGAAGATTTGGTGTCTATGTATGGGGCAGATGTTACCCCCTACCCCAAGAATGGATTGTTTGACTACTGTAAGCGTCGTGACGTGGACGAAATTGTTGTGGCTACCGATGATCGGCGAGAGGAAAGTTCAAATACACCGATGCCATTCGACGAGCTCATGGAATGCCGTTTGTCTGGCATTGAAGTCTGTGAAGTGCAAAATTTCATTGAACGTGAGGCGGGCAAAATTGATGTCGATTTGCTGCAACGTTCGTGGCTAGTGTACTCCGACGGTTTTGTTGCCAATTGGTATCGCACAACCTCGAAGAGGTTGTTTGATATTGTTACGGCGAGCATTTTGCTAGTGCTTTTTTCGCCAATTATTATTCTCACGGCATTTGCCGTTTGGGCATGCGATTTCTTCAGTGGGCCGATACTCTATCGACAAGATCGAGTGGGGTTGAATGGTGAGACGGTGCGCTTACTAAAGTTTAGAACCATGCAGGAAAATGCGGAAGAATCTGGTGCGGTTTGGGCTGACTATGATGACCCTCGCACCACAAAAATTGGCAGCTTCCTACGTCGATCTCACCTAGACGAACTACCCCAGTTGTTTAGTGTCTTAAAGGGAAGTTTGAGTATGGTTGGACCTCGACCTGAGCGTCCTGTGTTTGTCACTCAGCTTGAACAAAAAATACCCTACTACGAACAAAGACACCGTATCAAGCCAGGGCTCACAGGCTGGGCGCAACTTTGTTATCCCTATGGTGCATCTGACATGGATGCCAAGGAAAAGCTTCAATACGATTTGTACTACCTAAAAAATCACAGTCTTCTACTTGACCTAATTATATTGCTACAGACGGTAGAAGTTGTATTAGTGGGCGAAGGTGCGCGCTAGTTCAGTGCCATACAGGGAGAAATGCAGATGACGGATGTAAAGGACGATCTCGATCAAGATCTTAATTCCGAATACGACCCTTCGCGCTTACATTTGATTTGGGAAGTGGTAATTTTTCAATTCAAGCTTAGCTTGGACGGTTTGCGAGATTTAGTTTTGATGCCGATTTCACTTGTCTCAGCGCTGCTAGGATTGCTTGCCGGTGGTTCAGAACCTGCCAAGTATTACAACAAGGTGCTTCGATTCGGCAGGCGCACGGAAATATGGATCAATTTATTCGGTCAACGCGCACATCAGGGCACATCGGATGAGTTGATTAAACCCTTGCGGCAAAAACTATTTCGCCGGGTCGAACAAAAGAGCAATTCCTAATCCTGATTTGATTACCGACGTGCACTGGCAAAGTACCGAATCCTCGCTACCCTTAAACTAAGTTCATAACCCTCATAGGTTACTGTGAGAGCTTATACCGCAGCCCTAACCGTCTTACTTGTCCTTGCCGGCTGTAGTAGTCCGTTCGAAGACATGCCTGATGATGAATTGTCAGATAAAGCCTACCGCTGCACTATAACCACAGATCAAAGCCCTGGTTTTGCGATTCGATGCGATAACTATCGGCGTGAGTGTGACCGTCGTAGGGATGCTGGACATTTCGTGTGCTGAGATGGCCACTGCTGGTGCTCGGCTTCCTGTCGGTGGACGCATATGCCAAGGCCGCAGAGAAACCCATTCTTGGGGGCTTAGGCTTCGTTTTAAGCGCAAAGCTACCGGTAGAGAATTTTGGCGCGGCGCTGACAGCGGTACCCGACTCTAAAATTCCACAAAACCGCAGCATTACACTGCCTCAATATCCTCCGGGTAGCCGCTATCCTTGGCACCACTTGATTGATCCGCAGATGCCTCGTCCACTGCGCAACTTTCCGGTTGAAAGTTTCGCTATGCTCAATGATGAGGGGCAACTCATGCGCATGCTGATCCGAGTCAGTATTAGCAGTTGCGATACTGAGTTTGAATGGTTGAAGAAAACGCTCACTAAGAAATATAAGGTTCAGGGAGACCCCGAAGTACCTCCTCCTCCAACTTATAACCGTTCACTGCAAATTACTTATAGCCAGAAGCAGATCGACGTACATTGCGGTCCGCACCTGATTATGGATTATGCCAATTACGCTGATATTGCACTCTGGGCACGCTCCCATACAGGGGATTATCTCGATTACGAGCGGGAGGAAAGTAACATTGCTCAAAGTCGCGTTGTCCTAGAGTTCCGGCGGGCCCTGCGCTTTGCCGATGAATTCACTATGGGTGATAAATATCATATTGGTGGTGCCTTCGGAGTCGCGTTTCGTAAACCGTTCGCAAAAAATTCCACCCAAAACTTTCCTATAGATCAGCCATTTATCGTGGTTTTACCGAAAATACCTGAAGAATTTTCTTTCGGCGAAGTGCATCTGGAACTTGCTCCATCTAGAGAGCCGATAGTGATCCGAGGGAAATTTGAAAGGCTGTCCTTTGAAACCATTGCCGAGGCCTTTAAAGCCAAGTACGGAACACCGCTAAAAGCAACCCACCGACACGTGATCCATAACATAGGTGGTAATCATGCCATTCTGAAGCGCTTGGACAGCCGTTTCATCGAAGTCGCATTCTTGGACACCCAAGCTAAAGAAGCCCAGCGTAAGCGGCTGTGGGAGCGTGAGAGCGAAGGCTTATGAGTGTGCAACTCTTATCCGTAGAACGTCGATCTGGAGAGCGTCGCCAAAGCGAGCATGAGCTCTCTTATTATTTACACCGACATGGTGAACGCCGTCGCCTAGACCGGCGTCAAACTGTCTTGCATGCCTTTCTATGGCAGCATCAACAACTACGCGCTGGAAGGTAGCGCTACTTGCAGCTGTCGCTCGGTACAATATCCGGCACCTTCTAACTGCTGGTTGAGGCCGCCATAAATACCGCCAAGACGATCAAGAACAAACCTCTGAAAGAGGCTTTTAACCGTGGCTATTGAGTAATGGTCAAACTTAACGCTGCGACATGACATGACAAAGTGATAGCTGACCTGTTCTGGGCTAATAGGCAGGTGTTGTCGGTTAACATCACGACCGATGGCATGCCCAATTCGCTCTGATACCGTCTGCAGCAAGGGGCTAAAATGACCCCCGCATTTTGTCGCCATCGCATCAGCAATTTCTCGCTCTTCCAGATACTCAGGCTCACTGTCGTCCTGTTCTATCCAAAGCTTGGCAGATCTTTGCATCCGCTTGCTGAACGTATTTAACAAGTGTTCACGCCGAAAGCGTAATTCGCGCATCAACTCAACAACATGTCGTTGTTGTGCTTGGTTATTGTGACCATATGCCAGTTCGAACAAGCCATCTTCTATATTGCTATAGAATCCGTCCATGAGCCGTAACAGCTCTCCGTTGGCTTGAAAATACATGGCACTAAGCATATTTCTTGGATCCACAGCGTTTTGCATCCGGTCCCCTTTATCTCTTCTCTCGTGGGTCAGTTTAGGAAATTGACAGTGCAATACGTTGAGCAAAGTCCGCTTTTTATGCGAACTCTGTCTCGTTTCGGAGATTCTGTGGAAGTTGGGTCAGTTTAGACGAATTTGGGCATTTACATACCCCGGGTTATCTTGGCTATCCATACTGGCGCGTTCAACGGATACGCCATTGTTTTCTTCAAGTTGAGCGATCCAGGTGACAATTTGGTTAAAAGACTGTTGCTGAAGCGCAACGCTAATGACACCGTTGGATTCCGGTTGCAGCCGATTAACTGTAATGTTGTGTGCGGCGGCGGCCTTGGTGATGACTGGGATTAAAGACCGCCCCTGGCCTTTGCTAGCAGAGCCGCGAGCGGCTTGTCGGGCGGCTTGTTCATTCTTGCGGATCCAGTCAAACAACTGCTGTGCATTTTGTTGACGATTAACTTCTATTGCATGCCAGTCAGACACAGGTTTCCAAATAGTGAGCCAAACAAGGCACACCGTTACAAGACAAAGGAGTCCAAGAATTATCTTCTGCTCGCCGGTTTCGCGACCGTAAAACCAGCGACCCATCCCACTGTGTCTTAGTTTTTGTTGGAACTTTTGTTGGAACTTTAGTGCTAGCCCATTCACGATGCGTACCTCACCCGTAGCCTCGAGCGAATCTGCGTGCCTTCTTCCTCGGCACTGGTAACATCAATGGCAATACCCACTCCAGCAAGCTTAGATTTAATCACATCGAGCTGATCGTAATTGGCTAATTTGACTTCAACAGACAGTTCTCGACGATGTTCGGTATAGCTTATGGACATGACCTTGCCGCTGTTATCAAGTACATTCGCGAAGTTTGCAACCAGGTCAACAAACGCGCTACCTGCTTCACCGCTGATTTTTTCCCCGACTTTCGCAGCCATACGCCGACGTAATTGTTCAGGGCTCACAGGCTGGCTTTCATTAGGAAAGATCGTTTTATAAAGTGCAAAACTATCGGCTTCTAGCTGTTGTGCTTGGTTTCCCGCCCACCATGCTTGACCTAACATACCTAGGAATGCGACCACCAACCACAGAGCAGCGAGCGCCCCAATACCCCTCAAGCGAAGCATGTGTGGGCTTGACGAGCGCCGAGCTTGATACTTACCTTGAAGAAGGTTGATGGTGTCTGTGCCGGGAAAGCGACTGGCAAAATAGTCTAGTACGCCAGCTTCGGAAACCGGGAAGAACTCTATTTCCGGCGCTTGTTCTAATTGCGCCAGCTCAAGGTCTGTCAGGTCGCCATTGATACAAATGACCTTACTCACGTTTAGTGTGTTAAGGGTGAAGGCTAAATTTCCGCGATCGATTAAAGCTGCTTCATCGGCGCTAGTGAGTAGTACGACCTCGCCGTCGAACAGTACTGTCGCTACATCATTTTCTTTTGGAAGGCTTTGGGCATCGCATATAAAATAGCCAGGACGCACGCCAAGCGACTCAAAACAAGCCAGCCAACTTTCTATTTGTTGGTTCGCTAGAATGTTACAGGCAATCGGTTGTCCTGGCTTTATTGATGCGTGCGCAATATGCATAGACTCAATATCGCTGGCCACATATTCTTCTGCAGCGAAAGGCAACGCGCGTTTGATTTGGGCTATATTCCTACCCGGAACTTCACAATTAACCATGAGCACGAATTGGCTCGGAATAAACACCACGGTATTCTCAGAATCGGCCAACCAATCAACATTTGGATCGGCTATGTCCGCCAGCCCGCGATAGTCGGTGAGCCCGTAACTTCGAACTTCACCGTCGTTTTCTTTGATGAGCCATTCAATGCCAATGTCATAGCCTTCACCATCGGCAAGTTGGGTGGCTTCGGACAGCACTCTTAAGAATAGTCGTGGCATTTTCTAGTGTCCTGTCTGAGTAATTCGTAAAATTCAGCGCTTTGTAAAAAGGTCTGTGGCAAGACGCAGGTAATGTAGGTCACCTTACCCAGCTTACCAAGAAGGGCTGCGACGCGGCCATAGACCTTTTTACAAAGCGCCCTGCGGGAGTATACAGAGTTGTCAATTACTGACGTTATGGCCCTTGCGAAGGTATATACATTCGCGGCGGGACCATGCCTTGTACTTAACAACTCTGTATACTCTGAAATCAACGAATTACTCAGACAGGACACTAGCTTTCTATTGTAAATTGGATATTAGAGCGGAATAGTTTACCAAAGTCTCGCTGTAAGACTGTGACTTCACCAGTATTTGGGTCGCGGTACAACAAAGACAACATGGTGACGGAAGTATCTCCCACCTGGGCAATGGCGTGAACCTCAAAATACTCACTGGTTACCGTGAGAGCTGTATCGGCTGGAGCAAAGTCTTGGTTGACGTTTATGAATTGCGCGACGTCAGTAAAGTTGCGTTGTGTATCCACCAGCGCCTCCACTATCGCGGGTGCAATATCTTGGTCTAAAGACGCCAGGGCGTGCACGCCAGCTGTATTGACGTTGAGCCGAGTATCTGTCTCCGGCAACACGCAAACATGCGGTAACAGCAGTTCAAGCTGCTCTGCGGTCATATTACGCAGTAGCGACAACTCGGATACATGGGTGATGAGTGAATTGGGTGTTCTGTGGGGAATTTGTGCCAATAGGTATTCGGAGTCTTCGGCACCAAACCCTTGCACGACATCGTCGCTATCAATCCAGTCCTTCCACGCATCAGCTAATTGATCTGGCGAACCGAGGTTGCGCATCATTAATTTTAAGCGCTTAAGATATTCGCCAGCGTTAGAGCCTGCCAGTGTATTTAGATTAAAACAGCTGTGCAGGTCCCGAACTTGGGCTTCCAAATAGCCACCTTCATCAAGTTCAAATGGTAATACGGGTTGCGCCCAAATTTCATCGAGATGATCAACCCCCGCACCGGTTGTATTGAAATCTTCGAATAGAGCTTGTTTAGCAAGGGTCTCTGCGCCTAAGGCATATTGTAGCGCTTGGTTTTGTTCAAAGGTATTTTGGTGTTGATTAATCACAATGCTATGGCCTGCCATGAGCCGGCTGGCTACAGCGAGTAAAATTGACACAATCAGGAGCACAGTGACCAGCGCAACACCTTGCTGTTTAGCTCCAAAAAGAGGGCTAAACACTAGGCACCTCCCAAATTCTTTCAACGACGCCAAAAGGGGCGATTTCGAGGCGCATCATAATGCCCATTAAGTTTGTTGGTGCGCCCGGCGCCGAGACGTTTCCCGGAATCGGCCAAAAGTGATTTTGGTTGCCGCTGGCATCTACGGCGTAAAACTCTACCCGCTCGACATCTTCGAGTAACACTTGGTACGACGGCTCGGTGTCTTGCGCGCGATCTAGTACCGACCAGTAACCCCGAATGAGCTTGTTGTCCTGCCATAAATAGCCCACGCGCTGTACTTGGGCTCGAGGTAACTGCAATGGGTTGCGCCAACCCGAGCGGGTAAATTCGATCCTACCGTCTGTGCCAATAAGTAGTGGGGGTTTGGGGTCACCATATTCATCGCGTATTGAGCGGTTGGTTAATTGCATGATATCGCGCTGAATAATCTGCATCGCTCGGTGGATGTTTGCCAGGCGCTGACCGCGCTCGCTGAGATGTTCGTTGGAGCTGATGGTTTGGGAGAGTAGCTGGCTACTGATCACGCCAATGATGGCGAAAATAAGTAAAGCCACCAACACTTCTATGAGGGTGAAGCCGCGAGATTTACCTATGTTCATCGGCGGCCCACAAAGGCGATTAAATGATCGAAGGGTCCGACTGGTCCGGAATCCTGAATTTCATAGACATCTATTTCAATGCGGCGCATCAGTGGATGCTCGGTAGGTTTGATTTGGGTACGTACTTCCCAATCTCGGTTACTCATGAAAATACGCACGCTGTCTTTGCCTTCCGGCAGCACCCTGGGATTTGATCGTAAATCAATACGCAGCCTAGTGACTTGGTTTTGAGCAAGCCAGTGGGCTACTGATCTACGTTCGAGTGAAAATGTTTGGTTGGCAACACCACTAATGGCAGTGGACAAGGTAATGCCGACAACCGCAATGATGACCACGGCGATGAGCATTTCGAGTAATGTAAAGCCTGCTGTTTTCAATATTCTTCTGGGCGTGTGAGTTCTGTGCGTGTGAAGCCATCGCTGGCCAATAACCAGGGCTGTGACTGCCAATCTTTGTGTTCGATGCTCAGTTCAAATGGTGTTGTTTCTCCGCTGGAGAAAAGGACAATGGTGGGTGGCAGATCGTCATCGTTATCCGAAGTCAGCGTAACCGCATCTTCAACTTTTGCTGCAAAGGTTAGGTCTGCCGAATAACCTTCTTGGGTAAAGGGGCGATCAGCACGTGGTACCCACTCTACATTTATCTCGTCATATTCAGCAAAGCGTACGCCCTCCTCGTCGACATACACCCCCCACTCGCGATTGGTTTGCACTGCTTTGTCTCGGGCCAACTCAATTCGCAACGCTAAGCGTTCAGCATACCCACGAAGCTCCTGTTCTGCGTCCACACCTGTGAATGAACTGACTACAACACTCATCAAGATAGACACCACCACCACCACAACCAACACTTCAATGAGGGTGAAACCTGTTTGTATACGAGCCATATACGCGCTTAGCCTGGGCTAGAGGTCGGCTAAACGTATGTCTTGATTCAATCCTTCGCCGCCTTCTTGTCCGTCGGCTCCTAAACTGAACAAAACCACTTGACTACTGTTACGTTCATAGACGTAGGGTGACCCCCAAGGGTCGGTCGGGAGCTTCCTGATGTATCCATCTGGATTCCAGTTTTTCGGCTCTGGAAAGCCGTTTGGTTTTGTGACCAGGGCTTCAAGACCTTGCTCCGAAGATGGCATCTGAAAGTTGTCGAGCCGATAAACATCCAAAGCAGAGCTTATAGTCCGAATATCTGTTTGCGCCGCTTGTACCCGTGCGCCATCTGGACGACCCAGTATTTGTGGTACAACTACCGCGCCCAGAATACCGAGGATGACGATAACAACTAAGATC
>QIGT01000011.1 GCA_003230835.1 Gammaproteobacteria bacterium | reverse complement strand
GCATAGCAGCCAATCTAGCGCAGCTTCTTATATATGTTCTAGGCCATGTTTTAGCCATTATACCCACCATTTGCAGCCCCTTTATTGCACCCTTTTGTTGCAGCCCTTTCTTGCAACACCTTACCTTTCTTGCAACACCCTACCTTGCTTGCAACACCTTAGATGAACCGTTTTACCCATTCAAAACTTAAATATTCAGATTTGAACGGTTATTCTTGATCTGTTTTAGCTCTCTTTTGGCTCTCTACTAGTAGTTCTTGTAGTAGTTCTCGCGCGGCATTCTAAACTAATCCACTACGCTGTGACTATTTGTACCAAAAATTTTTACAAAAATAAGTTAATGTCAGAACATGCGCAAAATCATCCACTGCGACTGCGACTCTTTCTACGCATCAGTTGAAATGCGAGATGACCCCTCATTACTTAACCTCCCCATCGCAGTGGGTGGTCAACCAGACAAAAGAGGTGTCGTCGCCACTTGCAACTATAATGCTCGAGCATTCGGCATTCATTCAGCAATGCCTATGAGCCAAGCTGTTAGGGCATGCCCAGACTTGGTTATTGTGCCTCCGGATATGTCAAAGTACAAAACGGAATCTGCCAAAATACAGGCTATTTTTCGAGATTTTACAGATCTGGTCGAACCTTTATCGTTAGACGAGGCCTTTTTGGACGTCAGTGAATGCACGGTTTCTCAAGGTAGTGCAACATTGATTGCCACCAAAATTCGAGACCGGGTGCGTCGCGAGGTCGGAATTACCATTTCTGCTGGTATTGCTGAGAACAAGTTTCTGGCAAAAATCGCTTCCGACTGGAACAAACCCGACGGTCAATTCACCATTCCTCCAGGTAATGTTGCAGATTTCCTTCATTCTTTGCCGGTAGAAAAATTATTTGGCGTCGGTTCTGTGACGGCTTCTAGACTGCACGCAATACAGGCTAAAACCTGCGGAGACTTACAAAGGCACCCCCTTACAGAACTCACCCAGCGATTTGGTAAATTTGGTATTCGACTCTATGAATTGTGTCGCGGAATCGATGCGCGTGCTGTTAAAACAAACCGTTTGAGAAAGTCGCTGTCAGCAGAAAGAACTTACCAACGAGACCTGCCTGATGTAAAAGCGTGTTGCGACGAGCTAAAGATTTTAGTCGAGGACTTGGACAAACGTATATCCCGGGCACAATGCCGAGCCAGAATACAGCAGCGTACGATGAAAGTTCGGTTTAGCGGTTTTGAGACCACTACCGTCGCCAGCGCCGGTACAACTACCGCCTACGATACTTATGAGAAGTTATTCAACCAGGCCTGGCAACGCCAGCAGAAACCGGTTCGGTTACTCGGCGTTGGCGTAAAACTCGCACCGCCCGATCACGATGCTCAGTTGGGATTATTCAGCACAGAGCCATAACCACTGGCTACATTACTTAGGCGGCAAACTGGATTTTCGCAAAGCGGGCGTATAGTTCACTGCTGCGCATCAGTTCATCATGCGATCCACTGTCGATCACACGGCCCTGCTCTAAAACTAGAATTCGATCAGCTTGACGCACGGTAGACAATCGATGCGCGATCACCAATATGGTCATCTGCCCCTTGAGTCCTTCAATACTCATACGAATATGATTTTCACTTTCTGCATCGAGCGCACTGGTGGCTTCATCAAGTAACAGAATGGCCGGTTCGCAGAGCAATGCTCGCGCTATGGCCAAACGCTGCCGTTGCCCCCCCGAAAGCCCGACACCATCTTCACCCATGCGGGTATCTAAACCAGCAGGTAAATCTTCGACAAATTGACGTGCATGGGCTAGGTCTAGTGCAGTCGCAATGTCTTCATCACTGGCATCTGCCTGGGCATAAATTAAATTGTCGCGTATAGAACCAGAAAAAAGTACAGCATCCTGTGGAACAAAACCTACCGCACCGCGTACCGCGCTAAGTTTCAAATCGCCAAGTTCGTTTCCATTCATTGTGATGGCGCCCCGGTCCGGCTCATAAAAACGCTGAATCAAATCGAACAATGTACTTTTACCAGAGCCAGAAGGTCCTACTAAGGCAACCATTTCTCCGGGTTCGATGGAAAAACTCACCCCATCAATCACCTTTGTTTCGGCTCGGCTGGGGTAGCTGAATTCCACATTCTGCAGCGCCAAGCTCACTCGTTTTGACGCCAGGTCACCCGCATCTGCTTTTTCAATGATATCGCTGGGTGATTCAAGCAGTTCTATCAAACGTTCCGTTGCGCCCGCTGCCCGTTGCAAATCGCTTAACACCTCACTGATCGCACCTACAGATCCAGCCACAATAAAGGCATAGAATATGAAAGCAGCTAAATCACCCGCCGTGGTTTTACCTGCGAGGACATCTTGTCCACCAACCCAAAGCATGGTCGCGACCGCCCCAAACACCAGTAACATGACAATGGCCACTAATACTGAGCGTTGATAAATTCGCTTAATAGAAACAGCAAGTGCCGCGTCAACACGCTCGCCAAAAGTCTCCTCATCGATAGGTTGGTGATTAAACGCCTGCACCACTTTGATATGCCGCAGCGATTCACCCGCGTAGCTACCCACATCTGCCAATCGATCTTGGCTGATACGCGACAGTTGACGTACACGCCTACCAAAATAAATCACTGGGAAAACCACAAACGGCACACTGGCAACCACAATCAAAGACAGTTTGGCGTTGGTAAAGAACAACAAGGTAGTGCCACCAAAAAACATCAGCACATTACGCAGGGCAATCGACACCGAAGAACCAATGACTGTTTGCAGTAGCGTGGTATCGGTAGTTATTCGAGACTGAATTTCACTCGGTAAATTCGTTTCAAAAAAGCCGGGGTGCAAGTGAAGAAGGTGGGAAAACACAGCTCTGCGAATATCCGCGCTAATGCGCTCCCCTACCCAGGAAACAAAATAGAATCTAACAAATGTTCCCAACGTGAGCACCAACACAAAGGCAACAAACAAAGAGATAGAATCGACTAATACATCAGAATCACCACTTGCAAACCCACTGTCGATAACAAGCTTGATCCCCTGGCCCAGAGAAAGCGTTGCAGCGGCTGTAACCACTAAGGCAATACTGGCGTATACAACCTGCCTGGTGTACGGACGCAAAAACTTCAGCGCTGGAGTTAACCGCCGCAGATCCTTACTACCACCTCTATCTAGACCGTCATCCATGACCCTATTATGAATGCACGTCCTCCAAGTTGCACTTCCTTCATTGGGTTTGTTCGATTAAGGTCCTTGCCAAATTGTCCGAGTGAAATGCGCGAGCGAGAAAAGGCATGACCGACCCACAACAACCTGCTGCCCTAGAAGTGATAGAAACCCAAACAGGCGAAGTGCCAATCGGCACCGTCATCTGGATGCATGGCCTGGGTGCAGACGCCACGGACTTCGAACCCCTGGTACCCATGCTTGAACTTGATCAAGCGTTGAAATTCGTATTCCCAAACGCGCCTGTTCGTCCCATCACCATTAACGGTGGTATGGAGATGCGCGGGTGGTATGACATAGACCCAGGAGCACCCCTATCAGGTACGCAAGACATAGAAGAATCAGCCAGGGCCATCGCTGACCTTATTGCTCGTGAAGTAGAAAATGGCATGCCGGCGAGCAACGTCACTCTAGCTGGCTTCTCCCAAGGGGGTGTCATCGCATTGCAACTTGGTTTGAGTTTCCAGCAAAAATTACGCGGGATCATGGCGCTTTCTACCTACGTACACGACGCCGAGCACATTGCAGACCGGGTAGACTTGGCAAATGTAGAGACCCCTATCTTGATGGCCCATGGTCTCAGCGACCCGATGATTCCCATTACCCGCGCCATCACCTCACGACAACGCCTACTCGACCTCGGCTATCAGATTGAATGGCACGAGTACGCCATGGGACATCAAGTATGCCCACAAGAAATAGCAGACATCGCACAATGGTTGAACAAGATCTATCGCTAGCGCCACCGCTGGCGCCGACACCGGCCAACTGGATAGAGGTGGTGATCGAAGGTTTCGACGAATTTTTACAAGACCATGCTTCCTGTGAAAAAAAAGCGTCTGGCATGGCCATGAGTGTAGCATCTCACTATCCGGATCAGCCTATACTCTTAGCAGCGATGGTGGATCTTGCTATTGAAGAACTTAATCACTACCGAGAAGTGATCAAGCTGTTATTGGCACGCAATATCACGCCTGGAGCTGACCAGAAGGATCCCTACATTAACCAATTGAACAAAGAGATTCGTCGCGGTAGTGAAAATTTTCTACTCGACCGCTTACTGGTCGCCGCCATAGTAGAACGCCGCGGGGCAGAGCGATTTGATCTGATCGCACGCAACATCAGCGAACCCGCATTGGTTGAATTTTACCGGGCGATTGCTGCCAGCGAGTCACGCCATTGGACACTGTTTATAACGCTGGCGCATTCTCACTGCCCTATAGATCAAATTATGCCGCGCCTTACGCAGCTTACCGCTCTGGAGGCCAATATTATGTTGGCGCAGCCGTTGCGAGCCGCCCTTCACTAGCGTTTAAAGAGCAATTACTCATATGGCCATCGCAAAGTATTTAGCTGGCTATGCCGAAGCCGAAACTCCCGCCAACTATGATGATCTGCTAGCATTTTTAGAGCGAACACCTTTCAAGCAAACGCCAACCAAGACCATTGTCGTTGTTCCAGCCTATGACGAGCCGAGAAATTTTGTCGAAACCTTGTGCAGAAAGGTCGACCTCGCAAAGCAACACGTGCTCCTAATTGTGGTAGCGAACACACCAGACAATGCCCCTGCGCAGGCGGTTCAATCTACGCTCGACATGATGCAACATTTGCGTGGGTCGAAACACAACAACCTATTTGTCATCGATCGCGTCTCAACCCCCATTGCGCATAAACTGGGTGTAGGTCTGGCGCGAAAAATTGGCAACGACCTAGCTTTGAAGTTGTGGGCCGACGGCAAGTTACAATCACCTTGGATCTATCAAACCGACGCAGACGCCTGCCTTCCAAACAACTATTTCCATTCGATCAAAGCCCATAGAGGTGCAGTGGTATTCAACCACAACCACGTCAGTGATGATCGGCAACTGCAACAGGCTGCTGATCTTTACGACCTGCACATGGCCTACTATGTCGCCGGGTTAACCCACGCTGGTTCTGTCTATGCATACCCTACATTGGGTAGCACTTTGGTCGTACACGCTAAAGACTATGCTCAAGTGAGAGGCTTCCCCAAACGCAATGCTGCCGAAGATTTTTATCTACTCAACAAGCTAGCCAAAATTCACCCCATAACGGTGGCGCGTGAGGTCACCGTTGAAGTACAAGCAAGAGCCTCGCGGCGAGTGCCTTTCGGCACAGGCCCCGCTTTAACTAAAATTCTTCATGATCATTTACTGACACCACAAAGCGGCGCCTACATGAGCTACAACTGGTCGTGTTTTGAACTCCTCAAGCAAGCACTGGTAACCCTTCGACAATATGCATTACGGCCCCAACAACCGCTGCCATCGAACCAAATAACTACCATTTTATACAAACTAGGCTTCAACAAAGTTGCCCACAATATAGCCACTAAATACCACAGCGTTGAGCGCCGACACAAAGCGCTTTCAGACTGGTTCGATGGTTTTAGGACACTTCGCTTCGTCCACCAAGCGCGCCTCCTACATGCTGATGAACCCCTCTTGCAAAGCCTTCATAAAATACGTGACGTAACGCACAATAATCAACGGCAATTGTAGGTTACGACCTCAAAATCAGTAAACTTAATGAAGTAAGTACAGCTACAGCAAATGGATTTTGTATGTCGACCCAACTACCTACAAACGATGACCTCGCTTGGGACCTAGATTTCAGTGAAACAGAACGCGCCATGGATTTCGTGCGTCAGTTCGAAACGACTTTATGCGTGTACTCACCCTCGGTTGAACAAATTTACAGCACCTACAACATGTTCTTTCCAGATGACTGGGATAGGAAGTTGGTCATTTTACCCGACTCTGGTGCCTTTCATGACACATTTTACCACGTGGAAAAACCATCAGTGACGGCGACCGGTTTGTACATTATTCCAGGGCAGTTGGTTGACCGTGAGGGCTTGTTTCTTGCTAACGTTGAGGAAGATCGCTCGCTAGGGAATCGCCAAGTGCCTTTTGAAGCGGGCTTGCGTGCGATTATGAACAGTCGTGAAAAGGGTGATCCATTTTTACCTGTATTGGCAAAGGGTGATCTGCGAGAGCTGGAACAGTCTTGGCCTGTACTGCATTTACATCGTGTTAACCCAGCCGCCGTCGAGCAAATGTCGCAGTTAGATCGAACAAATCTAACCAATGTCATCACAGAAAAGCTAGAATCGCTCTTCATCAGCCAGCAAGGTCCCGTCGACACTCCCGCCGGCACTCTCGCCGACACAGAGGAGGTAGCCTAGTTGAGCTGGCACCGTCCAACACAAACTTAGTGGTGACCTGTGGTAACAAATATTTGGACACGCGGCGTCATCACCACAGCTCTTATCGTTTTGCTTGCCCTGTCATGGTCTAACGATCTGGACAGAGCCGCCCACGAAGTTACCAACGACAAATTTAAACGCGCGTTAGCCGTTGCTGCGATTGCCCGCGCCTTCAATGGGGTGATATCTGTTGCTCAAGGAACAGAAGTTGCCATCCAACCCATTGGCATCGGCGTAACGTTAAGTGTGGGAGAAATCCTCGACCCCTTAAACGACTTAGTTGAAAGGTTTTCGCTGCTGGCATTATTTGCCAGTGTCGCCTTAGGCATCCAGCTCACCCTCGGCAATATTTTGTCCTCTGTGTGGCTTTCTGCGATTCTAACTATTGCGATATTAACCTATGTCGTCCTAATCTGGCGCAGTACGAGCGCAAACCAAAGCGCTATGTTGAGGATGACCAAACGTTGGCTAGCCACCATCATTTTTGCCCGTTTTATGCTCGCCGTCGTACTGCTGTCGACGCATTGGATAGATACCGTATTCTTGGCAGATCAGCAGCACCAAGCCATGACGACATTAGCCTCTACCACCACTGCTATTGAGCAGCTACAACCAACACACCCCGATATTGCAATCACAGCACCTGAAGATGCGGGCTTCCTGGACAGAACCAGCGCTCAGCTTAGCGCCTTTCTAACCACCTCTGCACAAGCCCTCGATCTGCAAAAGCAGTTTAAATCATTGCAACAGCAAGTTTCCGCAAGTGTCGAAGAGATGATCAATCTCATCGTCATTTTCCTCCTCCAAACTCTACTATTGCCGTTGCTGGGTTTATGGTTGAGCGCATGGTGTTTGCGCGCATTTTGGCGCTGGTCGCAAACGGATACAGCAAATTAACCTAAATACCCGACAAAGAACTGAAATTAGCGGTTAACAGACCCCGCTAAAGCTCGTAAAATTCCGCGCCCTTTAAATTCCTTCTAATTCAACGGCTGATCATGAATACGGTATATATCGACGGACAGGCGGGTACCACCGGGTTGCAAATAACCGAGCGCTTGTCTGCGCGTGATGATCTAGAACTAATCTATCTGAGTGACGCGCAGCGAAAAGACCCAATTCATCGCCAAGCCTGTTTGCAGCAAGCGGATATCGCCATTCTGTGCCTTCCAGATGATGCTGCTCGTGAAGCCGTTTGCCTCGCACAAGGCCACACGCGGATTATCGATGCCAGCACTGCATACCGTATTGATGCTGACTGGGTATATGGCATTCCGGAGTTAGATTCCAAGCAACGAAACGCAATCGCGCAAGCGCAGTTTGTGAGCAATCCTGGTTGCTACCCACAAGGTTTCATATTGTTCATCAAACCACTTATCGATGCCGGTTGGTTAGACCCAGTCCTGCCGCTGCGATGTCATGCGGTATCAGGTTATTCCGGCGGCGGCAGAGTGCTGATAGAAACTCAGCAGGCTTATTCAGAAACACAGCGAGATAGCCTCAACAGCCAAGCCTACAGCCTTAACCTCGCGCATAAACATGTGCCCGAAATGCGCCACTATAGCGGTACCCAACAGCTGCCTCTTTTCGCTCCCACAGTGGCCAATTATTACAAAGGCATGTTGGTACAAATTCCGCTGTTTCGCAGTGAAGTAGATGACCATAGCAGTAGTGACATCCGCACACTGTTAAGCAGCCAATACAGCGATGAACCTTTTGTAAATGTACTCCCACAAAATATGCAGATGACAGCAAACGGCTATCTCAATCCAACCGCCTGCAATGGTACGAACAACATCGAACTGATGATTTTTGGCAACCAAGAACAACTGTTGCTGGTGGCTCGCTACGACAATTTGGGTAAGGGAGCCGCTGGGGCTGCGGTACAAAACCTTAATATCATGCTCGGCCGCGATGAAGGACTAAGTCTATGATCGCCTATCTAGAGACCAAATCCCCGGCGCAAGTGAACGAACTGCAAACCCAACTCGAACGCGAGTATGAGTTGTTATCAGGTAATCGAATGGCATTGGATCTGAGTCGAGGCAAACCAGCAGCAGAGCAGTTGTCCCTCAGCGAAGGTTTAGAGCAGATGATCGATGGCGACTATCGCGCCGCGGATGGCAGCGATGTTCGAAACTATGGCAATCTGCAGGGGTTACCGGAAGCTCGCGAGCTAGGCGCAGAGCTTTTAGATGTCCCTGCTGAAACCGTATTGGCCGGTGGAAATTCTAGCCTGTCACTGATGCACCTCGCAGTTTCTACTGCAATGCAACCAGGTCTGTGGGGAGACACTCGGCAATGGTCCAGCGCAAAACCAATTAAAGTACTCACCCCTGTACCCGGCTATGATCGACACTTTGCGCTATGTGAAGCGCTGGGCATTCAAATGGTCAACATTGACATGACCGACTCTGGCCCAAACATGTCACAAGCACGCGCACTGGTCGAGGCTGACGATTGTATAAAAGGTATTTGGTGTGTGCCTAAATACTCAAACCCTACCGGCTGCATTTACTCGCAAGAAACAGTCGATGAAATCGCTCAGCTCAGCAATATTGCCGCGGCAGACGACTTTGTTGTACTTTGGGATAACGCTTATGCCTGGCACGATTTCGAATTCCCACCCACACGCCTAACTCCAATCTATCCCCTAGCCCAACACCACGGGACGGAAAACCATGTTGTCCAGTTTGCATCTACTTCAAAAATCACCTTCGCGGGTGCTGGGGTAGGCTTCATATCAAGTGGTGCAAAAGTGCTGCAAACACTCGCGCAACAATTGAGTTTTCGAACCATCGGCCCGGACAAAGTCAATCAGCTTCGGCATGCACGGTTCTTAAAAGGGCGGCTCATGGAACACATGCAAGCACACGCCACCTTACTCAAACCAAAATTCGATCTTGTCCTGCGCACGCTGAAAGAAGAACTAGGCCAGTGGAGTATTGCATCTTGGACCGAGCCCCAGGGCGGCTATTTTGTATCACTGGATCTACAACCCAACCTGGCCAGCGAAGTGATCGACATGGCAAAACAAGTTGGTCTCACCCTAACCCCAGCGGGAGCGACGTTTCCAATGGGTAAGGACCCAAAGAACTGTAACGTACGTATCGCACCGACCTTTGCGACACTAGATGACCTGGGAATGGCCATGCAAGTTTTAACGTTATGTGTGAAACTCGCCACGGTCCGTCAATTCACTTTAACAATTAACCGCAAAAACCAAGGGTAGCTATGTCAGATTGGAAGATAACGGACTTTGATGTTCCTGCAGAAGAAGGTAAAGCCCGTTTTCACGACTTTGCGCTACCTGCGCCCATCATGCAGGCTATTCATAAATTGGGTTACCAATACTGCACGCCCATTCAAAGCCAATCTCTCCCATTCGCATTGGCAGACTATGACGTCACTGGCCAAGCCCAAACAGGTACCGGCAAAACAGCAGCCTTCTTACTGTCCGTCTTTACCCGATGCTGGGAAAACCCTCTGCCTCATGACCGGCCCTTAGGCTGCCCACGCGCCTTAGTTCTCGCGCCAACTCGTGAGTTGGCGATGCAGATCGAGGGTGATGCTAAGGGCTTGTCACGCTACATGGACGAGAGAACTGTATGCGTTGTGGGGGGGATTGATTTTCAAATCCAGCAAAAAAAGCTGGAGAAAAAACCTGTCGATCTGCTGGTCGCAACGCCAGGTCGTCTGATCGACTTCCTCAACCGTAATCATGTGTCGTTGAAGCATGTAGAAGTACTGGTGATAGACGAAGCCGATCGCATGTTGGACATGGGTTTTATTCCCGATGTGCGTCGAATTGTTTACCAAACGCCACACAAACGAAGTCGCCAGACTCTATTCTTCTCTGCCACATTCAACCAAGAGGTCCTGCGCCTGGCTGAATCTTGGACCATTGATCCAGAACACATTGTGGTAGAACCGGAGCAAGTTGCAGTTGATACCGTCGATCAAAAATTTTGGATGATCAGCAACAAACAAAAAGATGCTGCCTTAATTAGTTTGTTTCGTCAGGAGGAAACTAAGCGGGCCATCGTATTCACCAATCGCCGTGACCAAACACACCGAGTAGTGAAATTTCTACGCTCAAAAAACATCGACTGTGAAGCGCTCGCTGGTGACATTCCCCAACGCAAACGCCTAGCCACATTGAACCGATTTAAGGAAGGGTCACTCAAATACCTTATCGCTACAGATGTCGCTGGACGAGGCATCCACGTAGAGGGCGTCACGCATGTGGTCAACTATGAGTTACCTGAAGAAGCTGAAGACTATGTACATCGCATCGGTCGCACGGGTCGTGCTGGGGCTCATGGTACGGCAATCAGTTTTGTGGCCGAAGATGACGCTTT
>QIGT01000306.1 GCA_003230835.1 Gammaproteobacteria bacterium | reverse complement strand
GATTGCTGATGGAAGCTGAGCAAGGTTTTAATCCCTACAAGTTTGGTGTAATCGGCTCATCTGATACCCACAACGCGGCAGGGTCATTTGAGGACGATAACTATTGGAGCAAAACGGGCTTACTAGACATCGAACCTCATTTACGCGGGTCGGTTCCGTTACCTAATTCAGACCCACAGAACCCTGAGTATGCCGATGGTGCCAGTCAGTACTGGGGTGCGTCTGGTCTTGCTGGGGTTTGGGCGGAATCAAACACACGGCAAGACATCTATGCGGCTTTCCGCCGCAAAGAAACCTTTTCTACCAGTGGTTCGCATATCAAGGTGCGTTTTTTTGCCGGGTATGATTTGCCCGCCAATCTTGCCTCGGCTGATGATGCCATTGACCAAGCTGATTCAATTGCCCGAGCTTATGCAGGTGGGGTTCCCATGAGTGCATACCTGATGAGTGAGAAAGGCAAAGTGCCATCGTTTTACCTGTGGGCTGCGCGTGACCCGGACACTCAAGCTTTGCAGAGAATGCAAATTGTGAAAGGTTGGGTCGAAGACGGTGAAGCGCATGAGGTGGTTGTTGACGTTGCCTGTTCCGACGGTGCAAAAGTAGATGCGAGCACCCAGCGATGTCCTGACAATGGCGCCAGAGTGGATTTGAGCGACTGTTCTACTACCGCAGATGTAGGCAACGGCGAGTTGGTTAGCATGTGGCAAGATCCTACTTTTGACCCGGGACAGCGCGCTTTTTACTATGTACGGGTGTTGGAGAATCCCAGTTGCCGCTGGTCAACTTATGATGCCATCAGAGCCGGTGTTGCACCTCGGCAAGACATGCACGCCACCATTCAAAAAAGAGCTTGGTCTTCGCCTATTTGGTACGTTCCTTAGTCTACAAATCCTGACAAGTCTACAAATCCTGACACGCCTCATAAGCTAACGAATATGATTTGAGGCGTGCTTGATGGTCGAATATTTGTGCGACAATGATCAACTCGTCTGCGCTTGTTTTTAGTACAAACTCTTCTACGTCAGCTCGAATTTGTTGTGGCGTGCCCACTGCTGAGCATGAGCTCACCTGGCCCAATACTTGTTTTTGTTGAGCGTTAAGCGTGTTTTCGAAGTCTTTTATCGGTGGAGGCAACTGACCCGGGTTGCCAAAACGGAGGTTGAGGAAAGCTTGCAGGCTAGACGTGCGTAGGTAGCGAGCGTCCTCTTCATTGTCGGCAGCGCAAATGTTGTACCCCAAAATGACATAGGGTTTGTCTAGTTGTTTGGACGGCGCAAATTCAGCTCGATAAATTTCGATGGCTTGCATCATCGCTTGGGGAGCAAAATGCGAAGCGAATGCAAAAGGTAAACCTAGAATGGCGGCCAGTTGCGCACCGAACAAGCTCGAGCCAAGAATGTACAGTGGAATTTGTGAGCCATAGCCTGGAACTGCACAAACTTGTTGATTGGGCTGCACCTCATCTAGGTACGCTTGCAGTTCTAATACCTCTTGCGGGAATTTATTGGGGTCTGCATGTAGTGTGCGGCGTAAGGCTTGGGCGGTGACCCCGTCAGTTCCTGGCGCACGTCCAAGACCTAGGTCGATTCGACCGGGAAATAGCGCCTCTAATGTACCGAATTGTTCAGCCACCATGAGGGGGGCGTGGTTGGGTAACATGATGCCACCAGCACCGACACGAATAGTAGATGTCCCACCAGCGATATGACCGATGACAACGGAGGTTGCTGCACTGGCGATGCCACGCATGTTGTGATGCTCGGCTACCCAGTAACGGTAGTACCCTAAAGATTCGACGTGACGAGCCAGATCTAGTGTATTGGTTAGAGCCAGTCTTGCGTCTCCGCCTTCGATGATTGGAGAAAGGTCTAGAACAGATAATACGGTCATGGCTGTGTTTGGTTACTTTGTGAATCGAACATTGTAGTCTGATCTTCTAGTAAAAGGCGCAATCGAGGCATTATGAGCGCACAGATGCACCTACAAATTGTTGATGAAGTTTTAAGCACCGCACGTTCAGTACGTCGCAGAATCGACTTTGATAAAGTGATTGATCGAAGTGTTCTGTTGGACTGTATAAACGTTGCTGTGCAAGCACCTACCGGTCTATCAGGTGAAAACTGGCGTTTCGTCGTGGTCGATGAATCGAACCGCAAAGCCCAAGTTGCCAAGATTTACCAGGATGTTCTCATGACCTTGTTGGATGAGCGCAAGGTGCCGCTAAAGCCTACCCACAAAGCACTTGTTGAACGACTGCACGAAATTCCTGCGATGATATTTGTCTGTGTGGAAGGTGCGCCGCCGACAGAAAACCTGGCCGCTCAAGTAGCCTATTTTGGGTCTATCTTGCCAGCCGCGTGGTCTTTGATGTTGGCCCTCAGGGCGAGAGATATAGGTACCACGTGGACCACTTTGCTCAGTGGTCGGCAACAGGAAATTGCAGATATCCTGTCGATGCCTACTAACAATGCAATTCAAACAGTTATGCTACCCGTGGGGTACACCTTGGGGGCTGTCATGCGTCGGGCGGATAGGTTGTCTGCAGAGCAGGTTACCTTCTGGAACAGCTGGGGTGATCAGAGGCTCCCTAGGAGCTGACCCAATGCTCGGGGACGTTGTCTTCGAACAACTTAGTAATGCTGAAGCTCTTAACCCCGTGTTCAGTGCCAACTTCTGTTGCAAATTTTGAAAACTCTGTGGTTCGCGCAAAAACCAAGGCGTTAGGATACTTTTGTTTTATCCAAAGTGCTGTACGAAGGTTGTCTTGTTCGTGTCCTGTGCCGAGAACGATAGTGGGCAGATCTTTACTTAAGTTAATTGCAGCGGTTAGTTTTTGCCATACTTGCGGGTGAGATATGTCGCCTTCAAAAACTGTGCGTTGATATTTATCTTCAATACGTTTTT
The DNA here is from genome assembly GCA_003230835.1 of Gammaproteobacteria bacterium. Taxonomy (GTDB): domain Bacteria; phylum Pseudomonadota; class Gammaproteobacteria; order Pseudomonadales; family Azotimanducaceae; genus UBA4421. The sequence goes on along the minus strand of QIGT01000306.1, from coordinate 7,980 downwards.
GCTCATCAACAACCAAAACTCGGCGAGCAGCGTCTTTATCGACAACTGCGACCTCAGCGATTTCTGTGGCCGCGTGGGCGTGTAATTCCTCCAATACTGATTGCCCGAAGCGACCAAATCCGGCCACAACAACTACATCCTTCGCTTGGGTATCGCGAAAATGGCTAATTAAGTTGTCATGCACAAATCCGGAGGCAGCCATATGATAGGTGTTAAATACCTCGCACTGTTCCGTGAGACGCGTGTTGTGTAGAGATCGCATGAAGCGAAGATTCAGGCATCGAAGGATAATTTTCCCACGTAACCTGGGTGCTATATCAAGAATTCTACTGGCCGCCTCAAAGCCTTGGAAATCATTTGCACCTAGTAGCAAGACTCTGCGTGCTTTGTTCAGTCTGAGTTGTTGTAGTAGAAACTCGTGAGTCAGGTCGCCGACGACAACTGTCGCGTTGAATTTTTGCTTAAGCTCCTGTTCTTTAACCGGATCAAACTCTGCGTCGACCACAACTATTTTTGTTTTCGGCGATGCTCTAATGAGTACCGTCAGATAACTCATAGCGATTCGGCCCGAACCAAAGACAATGGTATGGCCTTTGATGCGACGCAGTTGCCAGCGTCCAGGCGCCAAAACCCGAACGACGGCTTCGATGACGGCCGATGCGGTGAGTAATGGAGCCCCGAAAAAGGCAATCCACAATAGGGTTTGCGCCCACCACGCGCCACCTATAGGTGTGCCTAGATCCAATCCGCCGACCACAAAAAATCCCAGTGCATAGTAGGCTTTGGTTAGCCATCCAGAGGTCAGTACATCGGGTCGCTCAGATAGTGGCACGCCTGCAACCAGGCCCAAAAAACCACACATAAACAATGCACCGGCCGCCCACCAACGCCAACCAACTTTACTGTGGGTTAGTTTCTGCATAGATCAGCCTGCGTCCTTTGCACAGAAGGACATTGGGTAAACTGCATTGAGCTGCATAATTCTACCGACCCGTAAAATTGGGTTTTCTCTTTTCCATAAACGCTTTCAAACCTTCATCGAAATCTTCGCTTTTGAACAAGGCACCCAAGTGCACCATCAGATGATCTACTGCCGTATCATAAGACTCTTCCAAACCCATGCGCATCATGCGTTTGGTGGTTTGCACTGCCATGGGGGCGTTCTCGGCGACCTCTTGGGCCCACTGCATTGCCGTAGACATGAGGTCTTCTTTAGCCACGACCTCATTGACGATACCAATTTCAAGTGACTCCTGGGCACCGATGGTACGTCCGCGATAATAGAGCTCAGCCGCCTTTGCCCATCCAATCAGGCGAGGTAAAAGCCAAGTGCCACCGCTTTCAGGAACCACATTACGTTTTGCAGTAACCGCAGCGAGCTTTGCATTGTCGGCCATGATGCGCATGTCGCATAACAAGGTTAAGTCCATACCATATCCAGCTGCGGCGCCGTTGATGGCGCAAATGATGGGCGTGTCGGTGTGCCACATGACATTGATAGGCGCGTCACGAAGGTCAAACAGTTGCCGCGGTCGGTTAGAACCCTTGGTGGTGCCTTTTTTCTCTGAGTCATTCATTCGATCGCTGGTATCAATGAGATCGAGACCGCTACAGAACCCACGACCGGCACCAGTGAGAATAATGCAACGAACGTCTGGGTCTTTGTCAGCCTCGACCATTTTGGCGGACAGCTCTTGCAACATTTCGCGGCTAATGGCGTTGAGGCGTTCAGGGCGATTGAGTGTCATGGTGACAACAAAGCCGTCTTGATCTACCAGCAGTTCGTCAGTGCTGGATGCGGATATTGTCATGATCTTCCTTATTTCTGTGTGTCTAAGATGTTCTGTGGTTAGCCTGTTACGGCTGACCTCCTAAGCGTATCAAATCGCCGGAACCTGTGATCCGATCTGTGACGCTAGGGTTACCATAATATTCTATGTCGCCTGATCCTGTAATAGAGATGTTCAAGCGGGCTTCAGCCCACACTTCCGCGTCACCTGAACCGTGAATTTTCACAGTTGTTTCCTGGGAGCGTAATTCGGGAGCGTAGTGATCACCACTGCCTGTGATTGCAATATCTTGGGCAATGACGCGGCCGGATAGGTCTATACTCCCCGAGCCGGTGATCCTAGATTCAATCGAGTCGGCTTCCACATCGTTTATGGTGATGTCTCCAGAGCCTGTCAAGGTTACCTGCAGGATATCAGTATTTACGCTTTCTATTTTCAGGTCGGATGAACCTGTGATGCGCAAGCGAAGCTCGTTAGAGGCTAACTCTTTGGCAAATCCGTCACCACTGCCTGTCATACTTATAGCGTCCAAGTTGACGTAGCCAACAGTGACGAGTACCTCTTCGTTCGACCAATTGAACCATGATTTTTTGCTGGAGATTTTGAGCTTGTTTGCGTTGACCTTCGTGATGATTTTATCGATGGCTTCTTTGTCGCCAGTGAGCAATACATAGTGCTCATCGGCGGCGAGGAACTCGACAGAATAGGGCAGGCTGTAAGTCACAGAGTTGAACTCGCTGAGTTGGCGCTGCTCGGTGTCAGCCAATGCGACTTTGGAAGTAACTACACTTATCGCAATAAAAATGATCGTGCACAAGGTGCGATGAGATAATAAGTACATTGCTGAACTCCACATTTTTTTATTGATTTGATTCTTGGTTTTCTGTGTTGCCCCTTCTTTGTCGCAAAGAGTGGTTAAAAAGTTTTCTGCGACCATTGTCCTTTAGCCGTTGCCAGGGTTAGGTGCCGAGTGGACACCATGGTCGCTCGTCAGGCGGATGAGTCAGCCAGCAGATCCGACTTCGTGCCTGTCGCCAATTGCGTTCGCAAGTGTCGATAGTCTTGCGGTTCCGGAATGCCTAGAATAGTTCGCACCTCAGCTATGGGTTTAGCCAGTAAGGCTTCCCAGTCTTGAGCCGGTAGCCATGCAGTGCGCTTACCATCTTTGTAAGCCTTCCATGCGGCGCTAAATACCTTTTTGCCGTAGTAGGGTCGTAATTTGGCACATCCGGCCAGGCAGATCACAGCAATTCCGCGATTCTTAGTCTGAGCATAGGTGAATGCCAGTAAGCAAACTTCACCGAGTTCATCGGTACCGTACTGGGTGAGGGTGTGCCAGAGGTCGTGGGTATCTCGCTGCCGCGTTTCGAATCGAGCCAGACCTGCATGCGCAGATTTAAATTCGCCATCTTCGGTACTGGCTTCGACTAACCCATCTGCGGTGATGTTTTGTTGCTGCACGAAGGCTAAGTAGTGGCGACCGAAGCTATTTGCTGGTAGTTGGGAAAGGGCTGTGCGATCCATTAAGGTGTGCAATAGGTCAATGTCTTCGCGAATGATCTTGCTGCCTACTTCGGTGTCTATAAATCGTTCGTAGGCATTTTCTAGGGCCGGTCCAGACAATCCGCGAATGACCGTAAAAACTTCCTGGGTCTGTTGCGGGTCGGCGATGAGTCGTCGTAGAGCGCGCCAGGCAACCAGTGGTTGCATGGGTTGGTGGGAACGGGTCATACAGGCAATCCTTATTGACATTGATGTAGATAGTAGTCTTATTGACATTTATGTCAATAATTAACGGATAGAACTGCTAGATTTGCGACGCTGGGCACTCTTTAATACGTGACCCAATCTTGGATGGATATTTTTTTGGCAACACGGCGCCGTAGAACGGCAGACGAATCGAGAACGTTGATACTGGATGTGGCGACACGTCGTTTGCGCGAGTACGGGTTGGAAGGGCTCAATATCACTGGTGTCGCTGAAGAAGCCGGTATTTCTCACGCTACTCTGATTCATCATTTTGGCTCTAGCGGAGGTATGCGCGATGCGCTAACTGACAAAATGACTACGGATTTGGTAGCAGATTTAGTCCTGGCATTCGATGCGCATGTGCCTCCGGCGGAACTGGCTCAAAGGGTGTTTGCAGCGCTGGCCGAGGGTGGGCATGCCAAATTGCTGGCTTGGAGGTCGATTGCAGGGGACAGTTCTCCTCATGACGTTACTGCAGTGGCAAACCTATTCGGAAAGCTCCTCGATACTACCCAGAAAGCGTTGGGTGCCGAGAGCCGCGAGCAAGTACAAATGATCATTTATCTCGTGGCGTTGGCGAGTATTGGTTACGGTATGGCAGGGTCCGTGTTAGCAGATGCCTTGGGCATGAATACCCAACAGGTAGAAGCGTTCCCGGAGTGGATGACTAGCCATATAACCTGAGTATAAATCTGATGAAACTATATATGGTCCCAGCCGCTCCTAACCCAACCAAGGTGATGCTCTACATTGCAGAGCGTTTTGAGCTTGGGGTGGACATGCATGTTGAAACCGTCATGGTTAACACCTTGAAGGGTGAGCAACACTCTGCTGCGCACTTGGCACGCAATCCCTTTGGAACCTTGCCGGTACTTGAGCTTGCCGACGGCTCATTCTTGCGTGAATCGTTGTCGATCATCCAGTATCTAGAGGACAAATTTCCATCAGCGTCATTACTAGGGGATGATTTGCAATCTCGCGCCCAAGCACGTGACCTAGAACGAATTGTTGAAACGAAAATAGCGTTGCCGATGAGTCGTTATGTGCATGCAACGAACTCACCGCTGGGTTTCGCACCTGATGCTAAAGTAGCCGCTGAAATCGAAGCGTCGTTGCCGCAAGCCTTGGACTATGTCGAGGCCTTGTTAGACGACGGTCGTTCGATGTTACTTGGTGACAGGGTTTCAATTGCCGACTGCACGCTTCAATCTGGCTGTCAGTTTGCGCGATTCGGTAAGACTGAGTTGCTTACACTGCATCCGCTTATTGCAGCATGGGATTTACGTTACCGTGAACGCCCAGCCGCACGTAAAGTTCTCAAATTCTAAAAAAAACCCCTACCGAATGGTAGGGGTTTGGTCGTCAGCTATGCAGCTTCTGCGTCGTGCTCATCTAATTGCAGCAGAGCATTGTTTAAAGCTTGGTAAAACAATTCTGGATTGAATTGTTCTTCTAACAGCTCTTTCAAATCTTCCTGTTCAAACTGCTCTCGTAGGTTGCTCATATCACACTTCCCTTTGGTTGATTACATCCTAGGGAACGGATATTAAGTGAACCGATGAGGGTCTCCGTGAACTGGTTCACTAAATGGAGCCCTCTGGGTTTGGCGTTAGAGCATTTCTTCTGCGACCAGTTGCAGTGCTTTAGGATCTTGGCATCCCAAGAGCATAGACGCGACGTGACCTTGACCACCTGCTTTCTTCCATCGCCCCAAGCGTTCCTTAATGCGCTCTGCGGGCCCAACCAGGTGGCAAGCGTCGATGAGTTCTGCGGGTACGGTGGCGGCAGCTTCGTCTCTTTTACCCGAGAGGAACAAATCTTGAATCTTGACTGCTTCTTCTTCGAACCCTAATGCTTTGGCATAGTTGTTATAGAAGTTCTTATCGCGCGCGCCCATGCCGCCAATATAGAGGGCCATATTGGCACGAATGGGCTCCATGCATTTTTCAACATCGTCTCCCATGATGACGGTAACAAAGGGCGATACCTCAAATTGTGTGAGGTTCTTATCACCGGCTTTGTCGAAGCCAGACTCTATTGCTGGCTGAAATACGGAGTATTTTTCAGGGTCCATCCATATCGGGAAAAAGCCATCACACACTTCTGCTGCAGCCTCAACTCCCTTAGGCGTAATGTTGGCTGCAAATACTGGAATTTCTTTATCGCAGTGCAGGATACTCTTGAGTGGCTTACCTAAGCCGGATGCTCCTGCGCCTTTATACGGCAATTGATAGACCTCACCAGCGTAGGTGAGTGGCGCTTCGCGTGCGAATATTTGTTTCATGATGTGCACATATTCTTTTAGGCGAGTAATTGGTTTGCCATAAGGGACACCATGCCAGCCTTCAATTACTTGGGGTCCAGAGGCACCCAATCCACAGATAAAACGACCGTCAGACAGTTCTGCCAAGCTCATTGCGGTCATTGCGGTCATCGCAGGAGAGCGGGCTGGCATTTGCATAATTGCCGTCCCAACTTTGATTTTGGTGGTTTGCGCCAATATCCAAGCCGCAGGTGTGACGGCGTCGCCACCCCATGCCTCTGCCGTCCACACCGAGTCATAGCCTAAGGCTTCTGCGTGTTTGATGCCGTCTATATTGATATTGACTCTGGCGCCAATACCTCCACCGAGGATGCCTAGTTTCATGCTTGTCTCCTTAAATTGAAATGCTTGTGGGTTATGGTTTGAGCCGTGCCTTTAGCCACCATTGCATGGTTGAAGTGACCAGTTCGGCGGCATCTTGCTGGACAAAATGAGCAGCCTCGGGAGTGGTGACTATGGTTAGATCAGCGTCGATCCAATCCCAAGTATTGTTTAGCCCGTCGGAATGTAAGGCGGTATCTTGCAGGCCGTGGAACACCAGTACTGGCATGTTTAACTTGGGTGGAGGTGGTGGAGGCGGCGGTGAAGATGGGCTGTTAGCATCAACTGGCGCTGGGTAATTGGCTTTGTAGAAATTCAACATGCCGTCGAAATCTGAATTTTCAAATGCTTGGATGTAATGTTTGCGTGCCTGAGGATCTCGAACCCATCCTGACAGGGTTTGAGTATTCATGGGTCCACCAAACATGATGTCTGGATCTTTTGGCGAACCTTCGCGAAATTTTTGTGCATAACTGCTGTTTTTTTGTTGTTCGGGGTTGCTCGCAAGCTCTCTAGCCAAACCCACTGGATGGGGCAGATTCAATATGATCAGGCGCTCGGTCATTTGTGGTAAAGCAAATGCAAACTGCCAGGCAACAACGCCGCCCCAATCGTGACCAACAATGGTGGCTTTGTCTGCGCCTAGGTGCTTAAGCACAGCCGCAACGTCGCCGACCAGATGAGGCATCGCATAGTTTTCTACGCCTTGGGGCTGTCCGCTTTTGTTGTATCCGCGTTGGTCAATGGCGACCACTTGGAAATCTTTTTTGAGCGCCTGCATTTGGTGGCGCCAGGTGTACCAAAAATCTGGAAAGCCATGAATCATGAGCACTAATGGACCTTCCCCAACAGTGACATAGTGTATTTTTACGCCGTTATTGTCCGCATAGCCGTGGGTTACATCCTCTGTGATATCAGCATAGGTACTGAGTGACACCAACAATAGCGTCGTAAGGGTAATGTAGAAGCGATTTAACATAGTAAGTTCCGTATGTGTTAGGGATGTAGGGTTGTATTCGAAGCCAGCACCCACGCACAGCACAACCCCATAGATACGAGGTTGGCATAAATTGATAAATGGCGTGGTATGGTGGACATGGTGGCGTACTTCACTGAGTGCCAAACTAGAGTAAACCGAAATGGGTATAAACTCACTAATAAACCTAATTCGAATGCCTCGCCATTGTCTAACTTCGGTTTTTGCAGCAATGTTAGTGGTCTTCGTGGCTGGTTGTGGCTGGGCGACAAGCTTGGCTAGATCAGCAGTTTGCCTTAGGCCCAACCTTACACAAACCTATCGTCGACACATTGATGCAAATGTTGGACAACGATGAACTCCCTGCGGTAGACGATCCGGTTGATCATCTAATCATGTTTCGTCGATATGCATGGTGGAATAGAGCCATGGCAGCGAACGGTCAACCCATTCCCACCTATGACAATGAAGACGCTCGGCAAATGGCGAAAATATTCACAGGCTTGTTTTATGGCGGAGCTGGTGTTACCAAATGTTCGAACGTTTTATAACCCTGAAAGCGGGATACCGCCATTGGATATGCTTGCTTAGTGTTTGCGTACGCGACGTTTGAGTCGATCTAACTTCTCTTTCCAGTGTTGGAACAGTTCTGGATCACCGCCACGGTCGGGATGGTGTTCTTGGCACATTCTGCGGGCTTCGAGAATTTCGTGCACCGGCAATACAAGTTTTAAACCTAATTCTTCGATTTCAGATTCGCTGAGGGTTTTCACCGGGCTTGCTTCGTCGGGTGGTCGGTAAAAGCCACGCCACGTGCTGGT
>QIGT01000302.1 GCA_003230835.1 Gammaproteobacteria bacterium | reverse complement strand
ATATCGATATTTTTAGTCATGCAAACCCTTCTTTGCAACCTAGTTAAAATGGGTGAATAAATAACAGCGACGAAGATTATGCCATGCTTGACACATTTTCCAGGTTGCCAGTTGGACTGAAAGAGCGATGCAGTCCTGTTCGCATTGAGCAAAGCTAGAACGTTGGCCCTTGCTCAGGCAGCTTTTCAGTTTGAGTCAGTAAGAATGATTCTTGGGCCATACTGTGGTGATGGTGGCGGAGATTTGGTTTTGCAAGTCTGCAGTCAGGCTTACAACAAACTTATCGCCCTGGGCTTTAGGCATGGATTCAACCAACAGTTGTGCGGATCCATTTCTAAACCTCGAAAGATCTTCATTTCTGAATTGGACAGAATATGCTAACCCTGCCTGCAACTTCAGTCATCACTACTCCACTGATTGTAAATACCACTTGAGGTAATAATTGGGGGCAGTTACTGCATGAGATGGCAATGGTTGGCCGGACAACCCAATAACTGACAGTGGTGGCGGGTGTATGAATATACCCATCTTCCACTATTTGCGCCCACTACAAAGGGCTTGTTTCCAATTCGGACCAATATGTAGTATGAGTTAACAAGCAGATCTTGCTGCAGAGGTAAATGTTCGACATACAACAAACCATCAAGTGGGTCACTGCGGTACTACAAGATCCGCATGGTGTAGCCGCATCGTACAAATCTATTGATGCGCAGTGGCGCACGACCTTTATCCAGGTGACGTTACCGGTGGTGGTTGCAGCCTATGCAATCGCCGCAATCATCGGCTTACTAACCGGTGGCAGCTTCTTGTTCGGTTCTTTCACGTTCATCATATTTTCGCTGCTGTGGGGGCTGGCCTGGGGTTTTGTGGTCGCGTTCATCTTCGACTACCTCGCCGGTACATTCGGAGGCAAACGCGACTTTAACAGCGCATACGCTACGGTTGCCTTAGCCATGATCCCAGCAAGTATCGGCACTGCTATTAGCCCGTTGCCGTGGCTTGGGTGGCTGCTCAGTATCGCTGCGAGTATCTACAGCCTGGTATTGGCTTACCGTTTTCTGCCGGTCTTTCTCGAGATTCCCGAAGTCTCCCGCGTGAAACACTTTGTGGCGTCGATACTGGTAGCCATCGTCATCAACATTCTAGTCAGCCTGACCCTAGCGCAACTGTTTGCGCCTGTGGTTATGTCGAGTCTTGACACAAACATCTCAAATTCACAGGAAACGGGAATTTTCGGTGGAGTCAAACGCCAGGCGGATATTACCGAACAAGCCTTGAGCGATGTATACGAACCAACAGGTGATGGCAAATTGAGCGATTCCCAAGTTGAACGTTATGCAAATGTGATGCGTAAGACACATGAATTAAGACAGCGCATGGACGCAAAGTTCGAGAATATGGATCAGAAAGAACCATCCGTATCAGACATTTTTGGCAGTATTGGCGGTGTCATGCGACTGGCTAATGCAGAAATGGAGGTGGTGAAAACCGGCGATGGAAACTGGGCGGAACACCAGTGGGTTAAATCGCAACTAGAAACTGCACGCATTCATCAGGATCTGAATAACATCACCAACCACAACTACAAACTCTTTTTAGAGTATCAAAATGAAATCGAAAACAGTGAGTAAGCCTGATTGCGCAAAAGCGAATATCGTAGCTGTAGGAGATGTTGGGTAATCTTTTTCAGCTACTGTTAATCGACGACTGCCAAATGATCATGGGCAGATTATTGCGCTTGATCATTGATCATTAATGCACAGGTGTGTGAGCCGTGCTAAATGTTGGATACTGATCTCTTTGGCCACACTTCACTATGTTTCCAGGATTGAAGACCGTGCTATTCTCAGGCCAAATGCATATGATTGCGCTTTCTTACTAGGTCCATCCATAGATGTTCAAGCAAATCCGCGGTTTGTTCTCGCGCGACCTTTCGATAGACCTCGGCACAGCCAATACTTTGATTTATGTGCGTGATGTCGGAATAGTTCTAAACGAACCTTCCGTCGTGGCTATTCGAATGAGTGGCAATACAAAAAGTGTTGCTGCTGTGGGTTTAGAGGCCAAACGCATGCTTGGCCGCACACCGGGCAACATTACGGCGATAAGACCGCTGAAAGATGGCGTCATTGCCGACTTTTTAGTCACTGAAAAGATGCTTAAATACTTTATCAACAAAGTGCACGAAAATTCGTTTATTCGGCCCAGTCCGCGGGTTTTAGTGTGTGTGCCATGTAAATCCACTGAAGTAGAGCGCCGGGCCATCAGAGAAAGCGCTCTGTCTGCTGGTGCACGCGATGTAAGATTGGTTGAAGAACCCATGGCAGCAGCCATTGGCGCGGGTTTGCCGGTGCAAGAAGCGGTTGGAACCATGGTGGTTGATATTGGTGGCGGCACCACTGAAATCGCCATTATTTCACTTAATGGTGTAGTTTTGTCAGACACCGTTAGGGTCGGAGGCGATCGGTTCGATGAAGCCATTGTGGCCTATGTCAGGCGTACCCAAGGCAGTCTTATCGGCGAAGCTACGGCAGAGCGCATCAAGCAGGAAATTGGTGCAGCCTATCCGCAAAAAGACATCCGGGAAATAGATGTGCGTGGGCGCAATCTCGCAGAAGGCGTGCCGCGCAGCTTTACCCTCAACAGCAATGAAATTTTAGAAGCTTTGCAGGAGCCGTTATCAATGATTGTGCAGGCGGTTAAAAGTGCTCTGGAACAGTGCCCACCTGAGCTGGCCTCAGACATTGCAGAAACAGGCATGGTGCTTACCGGAGGTGGCGCTTTACTGCGTGATGTCGATGTATTACTGGCAGAAGAAACAGGCTTGCCCGTGATCATTGCTGAAGATCCACTCACTTGTGTTGCACGCGGTGGTGGTAAGGCGCTAGAGCTGATGGATGTTGCAGGCAACTCGGACTTATTGTCCACCGCATAATCTGACCACCGCGTAACCTGCCAGCCACATAACCTATCCGCTACATAATCTATCCGCAATAGCAAAAGGGGAGCTAGGCGATTAAGGCTCTGTTTTTACGCAAAACTGGTGCCGGCTTTTTGCTGATAGGGCTTGCGATCGCCTCGGCCCTGCTCATCGCATTAGGCACCTCAACTCGCTTGACCGAACCTGCCCGTGGTTGGTTAGGAACGGTGACCAGTCCTATCTATCTGGTCGCTGAATCACCCTATTTATTAAGCGAACGGTTAGGCCTGATATTTGCCTCAAGAGACCAACTACTGGAACGCAATGAAACCCTACAGCGCCAAGTGCTCGAGCTTGCGCAAGTATCCCAGCAATTTGTTTCCCTCAAAGCCGAAAATGATCGCTTGCGCGGTTTATTAGGATCTCAAGGCAGACTTGCTTATGAAGTATTGATCGCTGAACTTGTTGGTGTGGTCCCAGATCCCGGTGTGCATCAGGTGATTATTGATAAGGGAGTTGATGCTCGCATTGAAGTAGGCCAAGCAGTACTGGATGCGGCTGGGTTGTTTGGCCAGGTGGTGGAAGTATCACAGTTCACCAGCCGAGTGTTATTGGTCACAGACCAAAATCATGCGGTACCTGTGCAGGTTAATCGCAACGGTGTGCGTAGTATTGCTGGCGGGACTGGCGAATTTGATGTCCTGGAGTTGGAAAACCTGCCTGTTTCAGCAGATGTAGTAGAAGGTGATTTAATTGAAACATCAGGTTTGGGCGGGCGCTTCCCAGCGGGATACCCGGTAGGAATAGTGGTGTCCGTGTTGGTCGAACCCACCTCCGCCTATACCGAAGTGGTTATCAGACCTTCTGCATTATTGGATCGATCTCGCCATGTTCTGGTTATCTTTCAACCCGACCAACAAATTGTCACCGAGCAAGAGGCCCAAAGTGCGTTTGAGGGCTCGGAAACTGACGAGCTACTTGAGCAAGAGGTTCGGCCGTGAATCCAACCCAAGGTGGATGGGTCATTCTCACGAGTTTCTTAGTTGCGTTGGTTTTGTCCATCGTTCACCTGCCTGAAGGTTGGCCGGAATGGTTCAGCTGGCTGCGCCCGAGCTGGCTAGTACTGGTGTTATTCTTTTGGGCCATTGAGGTACCTCACCGCATCGGTATGATTACCATGTGGATTGTGGGCCTATTTGTAGATGTGTTGCTTGCGCAACCACTTGGCTTGAACGGCTTTATCTTGGCCAGCGTAACCTATGTAGCATGGCAATTTTTCGAACGGCTGCGAATGTACTCCGTGTTCCAACAGTGCGGAGTTTTATTTATTTTAGTGTTGGCTGCAGAGGTTTTGCGTGAATTGGTGTTAGGTCTGGGGTCGAGTAGAGTATGGAATTGGTGGGTATTTTTAGTCGCCACCATGACCTCAATGGCGTGGCCCTTTGTGTATTTGTTGTTAGTGCGTATACGCACAGGTATGCGCATAGAGTGAGTGAGACTTTTTCAATCATATTGGCCTCTCAATCACCGCGTCGACATGCTTTGCTGGCGCAGATGGCGATTGATTTCACCATTCAAATTTGTGCTATCGATGAAACCCCTTTGGCTCAGGAGCAGCCTGCTACCTACGTTGAGCGCCTCGCCCGTGAGAAAGCCCAAGCAGGATTTGAAATCCAACAAGCGTGCGGGGCATCGAGCACAAATTCTGCGACGACAGTGGTGATTGGAGCAGACACCACAGTGGTATCTGCTGGCCAAATACTGGGCAAACCGAAAAACCAAGCAGACGCGGTGCGCATGTTATTGCAGTTGTCCGGTCGGACCCATGAGGTGTATACCGGCGTGGCCGTGTGTAACGCAAAGCGGATGGAATCGCAGGTAGTGGTGTCTAAAGTAACGTTCCGCCAGATCTCCCCAAAAGAAGCCCACAGCTACTGGCAAACCGGTGAGCCTGGCGATAAAGCAGGCGGTTATGGTATTCAAGGAATAGGGAGTATATTTGTCGAAAGAATAGAGGGTAGTTCCAGTGCGGTGATGGGGTTGCCCACGCTACAAACCGAGAGATTGTTGGAATCGTTCAACATTGATACGTGGAGTTTACGGGTCGATGGCAGAAGAACTTTTAATTAATGTAAGTCCGTTTGAAACGAGGGTTGCCTTGGTTTCACATGGTCTGTTGCAAGAAATTCACGTCGCCAGAGCGGGCAGGTACAGTGTTGCGGGGAATATTTACCTTGGCAAGGTAGAGCGCATAGTACCCGGTATGCAGGCCGCCTTCGTTAACATTGGCTTAAAAAGGCCTGGTTTTTTGCATGCTCGAGACATTGATCGTACAAAAACTTTCACTGCCCAAGCCGATGCCGAGACAGCAAAACCCGATATTCGGAACTTACTGCACGAAGGCCAGTCAGTATTGGTTCAGGTAGAAAAGGATCCAATAGCCTCTAAAGGTGCGCGACTGTCCACGCAGTTGGCGTTGGTGTCGAAATACCTGGTGTTCATGCCCAATGAAGAGCATGTGGGTATTTCTCAGCGCATTGATGATGAAGAGGAACGAGAGCGGTTGCGTATGGCACTTGCGGACATTAAACACACTCAAACACTGGCGGGCGGGGTTATTGCTCGCACTGCTGGTGAGGGTGTGGCTGCGCAGTACCTAGCGTCAGATCTGCAGCTTCTGGCACGTATTTGGACGCGGGTTTCCGAACGTGCCAAGCAAGTGCAAGCACCCAATTTGGTTTACGATGAGTTACCGCTGCATTCACGGGTGGTACGAGATCTCACCAGTGCTTATACAGACAAAGTGTTCATTGACGACAAGGCCACTTTTGAACGCATACACGGGTACGTCAAAGAGTTTTTACCTACTTTTACCGAGCGCTTGTGCTTTTATCAGGAGCCACGACCGTTGTTTGAACGTCATGGTGTAGAAGATGAAATATTGCGCGCGCTCAAACAGAAAGTGACTTTAAAGTCTGGCGGCACCTTGGTCATTGAACAAACTGAAGCGATGATCAGCATTGATGTAAATACCGGCGGTTTTCTCGGTGGACACAGCCTCGAAGAAACTGTGTTTCGGACCAATATGGAGGCAGCTAGTGCCGTTCCCAGGCAGTTACGCTTGCGAAATTTGGGCGGCATTGTTGTCATCGATTTTATTGATATGGAAGACCAAGAACATCAACGCCAAGTCTTAAGAACCCTAGAAAAATCTGCTGAATTAGACCCTGCGCGTACTCGCATAGAAGGCTTTTCGAATTTGGGGCTGGTTCAAATGAGCCGTAAACGTACTCGTGAAAGTTTGGCTCAGAGTATGTGTACCCCTTGTAAGAGTTGCAGTGGGGTTGGGCTGGTGAGAACAGCCGAGTCAACCTGTGTGGAGGTGTTACGTGCACTATCCCACGATTACAATGCTCGTTGTCGACACAAGTCAGTTGCAGGGCACTACTTGATTCGAGCAACAGAGTCTGTAGTGGATCGACTTCTGGACGAAGACGCACAACATCTGGCGGTGTTGTCGCAATCTATGCAGCGAGACGTACGCCTTCAAGTCGAGCCTTGTTATCGGGAAGGCCAATTCGACATCGTCCTCGTGCAGAGTGTCCCTCAATAGAACGTCTAACAGGCTCATGTCACAGTCGCTAAAACGCCCGTTCTTACGCCGCTTAGAAAACTATTTCTTTCGTCCGATATTCGTGTTGTGCGTATTTTTGTTGGTTCTGGTTGCGATCACGCAGTTAGCGGGACGGCTGACTATGCTGGTGCTGCCGGTCTTCGAAGACGAGATCAGCAGCCTCCTGGCGGCGCGAAATATTCAACTGCGCGGGCTCAGCGGCAGTTGGTCTGGCTTAAACCCAGTGCTGCGGGCGGAGTCTCTGCAACTGCCAACTGGCCAGGCTCGAGCGCTGTTGGTTGAATTGGATTATGTAGAGAGTGTGTTGCGTGGTGCATTAGTTCCGCGCCGCGCCGAGGCAAATCATGTCCTTTTGTTTGCTGACAAAACTTCGCAGGGATGGCAGCTTCGAGGGCTGACACCCAATCAAGAGTTATTTGACCCTACCTCAATATTACGTCACGGCGACGAGTTGAAGGTTAATGGCCATATCGTTTTCACTGACGCAGATCACTCGTGGAGGCTACATATTTCTGCGACTGCTCTCAATACGGGGGCTCATCATTACGCAGTGGTAGAAGTGTCTGCCGGGCATCAGGGTGAGTCAGATAAGTTGGTTGCTCAACATTGGCAGCAGCAAGCGATACCGTTTGTGCAAGAGCAAACCACCATCGCTGCGCTGCATGGAAGACTGCCCTTGGGCGGAATTTCAAGTAGCATGCCGCAGCTTCAATTGGAACTCGCTAATGGTGTTTGGCGTGACCAAGCAGGTGTGGGTGGTGGCGAAATTGAAGTCACCCTTGCAAACGTTTTGGTGCCCGGTACAAAGACCTCAATAGATATTTCTCTGTCCCTGGCTGGCCTGTTACAACAAGCCAGGCTCAGCGGCCATATTCCAGGGGTTCAGATACGCTCCGGAGCAGATACTTTGAACCTGCCGTCGATGTATTTGTCTGCACAAGTCGAGAATCCACAGGCCATGGTACTCGATCTTGAGACGTTTATTAGTCCCGAAGAGCAACGCCTACCCCAGGCACGAGTGTGGATGAAACAACTTGATTTAGCGGCGATCAGCGCTTTCGTCGATGAGCATTTGGCTGACTGGAATCCTGCAGGGCGCTGGATAGCAGCATTGGCCCTTCAAGGTCAAATCAATAATCTGCATGCCTTTGTAGATTCGCAGTACGGTTTTGGCTTCAGTGCATCTGTGGCTAATCTGGTGATGCAAGGCTACAAAGGCGCTCCGCTATTGGCTAATGTCCAGGGCAGACTGTGGGGTTACCAATCTGCGGTGACGGTTCAAATCAATGCGTCACAAGTAGACCTACAGTTCCCGGGTCTATTTCATCAACGATGGACACTAGATTCGCTACAGGGTGTCGTGAAAGCGTGGTTTGAACCCGGGTATTTTGCGCTGCGGGGTAGTCACTTGCGAGGCCAAGTTGGTCCAACCGCGATAGCTGCGAGTTTTGCCATATCTCGACCTAATGTAAAAAATCTACAAACTGTGGGTTTGCTCCTTGATCTAGATGAGGTGGGTTTAATTGCCAGCAAACAATACATTCCCTATAAAATTCCAGATGGGTTAGCGCAGTGGTTAGAAACGGGTCCCCAGGCTGGTGAGCTCTCAAACGTTAAATTTGCTTATTATGGACAAGTGCATAGGCAACCGGGTGAATTGGCGCGGCGTATTGAATTATTGGCGGATGTATCAAATGCAAAGGTGGTGTACGACCCGCGTTGGCCGGTAGTTACCGAGCTTGAAGGGCAAGTACATGCTGCAGGTAGGCAAACCCGGGTACGGGTAGACTACGCAAAGACCATGGGCATTAAATTACACGACGCCAATGTGGTGCTGCACGACAACGTAGCCTATGCCCAAGTTGATTTGAAGAGCACGCTGAAAGGTACTGATGCTTTGCAATTTGTACACTCTAGCCCACTTATTGAGCAAATGGCCTTTGTCTCACCAGACTGGGAAAGTAGTGGTGAGCTTAGTATTGAAGCTGGGATAGTTGTGCCTTTTAAAAAATCAGGTGTACCTGACTTAAGTGTTGAGTTGCGCTATCAGCTAGATGATTTTGGTCTAACGATGCCAGAATATCGCACGGCTGTGAGCAAGCTGCGCGGCCAAGGTGAGTTTAGCTTGCCACACTACTTGTCCGGTAATTATTCCGGACTGATGTTTGGTCGTGATGCGCGTTTTGAAGTGTTGTCTGAAAAGAATTGGGTGCGGATTGATATCGCCGGAACGGCGGATACTGATGATGTTTATCGAATGATCGCGTCTCCCGATATTGGGGTTGCCGAGGGTCAATTCGACTTCCGGGGCCGCATGAATATTGCGGTTGGCGAGAACATGATCACGAATTTAGCCGTCACCACAGACCTGGTAGATTTGGCCATCAATTTGCCAGGACAATTTGCAAAACCAGCGCTAGAGCCTCAGCAGAGCCAGATAGATGTGCAGTTTCTACCCCGGTATCAAAGTGTTAGATGGCAGTATAAAGATACTAACGGTTGGGTTCATGTTGGGGAGGATGGCATCGAGCGCGGTGCTATAGGTGTGGGTAGCGGGCCGCCGATGACCAACCAGAACGAATCGGCGTTATTGATCAGCGGCACTATGCCGCAAGTGACCCTGAGTGACTGGATCTCCAATGAAGGTGATGTTGCCGTCAATTTGCCCATCGATTGGGTTATCCAAGATCTGCACATTCAGCAATTTAATTTGGATGAAATGAGTTTTGCAGATATAGCCCTTAAAGGCCATCAGCGCGCTGGTGATATTCAGTTTCATTTTGACGGTGCGGATTTAGTCGGCCAGGTCGAATATGGTGATGATGGTATGTTCAACATCGATTTGGATTTTTTAAGGATCCCCGCCGCTCAAGGTGAAACAGAGGCTGACCCCATCTCGCTTGAATCCGGTCGTTCGCTGACGGCATTTAATATGAACATTAAGCAATTAGAGCTTGGCGATGAACCTTTTGGTGCTTGGCGTTTTAATGTTCAGCCCCAGGGGGATGTGGTTAGGTTTAGCAATCTTGACGTAGAGGTCAATGGTGTACGAATCACTGATGGTGATCTGAGTTGGAATCTGGCTGACAACAGGTCGGCTTTCAAAGGTGTGGTTGAACTCGATGATTTAGCACAAACACTGCCGAAGTGGGACTATGCCCCCAGTGTACAAACCGACCAGGCGACAATAACAGTAGACAGTAGTTGGCCAGGATCACCGGCGAATATCAATTTGCTGGGTATGCGAGGTGATTTGTCCTTGGTGGCGCGGAACGGGCGCTTTACTGAGGTCGAAAGTAGCGGTGGATTGAAAATCATGAGCCTGCTGAATTTTTCAAACATAGCCAAGCGCATCAGTCTTGATTTTTCGGATGTGACCGCAGACGGCATCGGTTTTGAGAAGGTTGATGCCAGTATTCGGCTAAACCGTGGCAAACTAAGTTTCTTAGAGCCGATGATTATTGACAGTCGCTCGTCTCATTTTCAGGTAGGTGGCAAAGTTGATTTACGCAGCGGGGAGCTTAACAACGAGATGATCGTGACTTTACCAGTAAGCAATAGCTTACCTTGGTATGGGGTTTACTTAGCCTTGGCAAACCCCTTGGCAGGATTGGGAGTGATCATTGGTGAGCGCGTATTTCGTAAACCAATAGAGGCTTTCAGCACGGCTAAATTCTCCGTCAAAGGAACCCTCGAACATCCCAAGGTCAATTTTGTAGGGTTGTGGGATCAATCGATTGATATTCCTCTCGTGGATGAAACCCAAGAGGACGAAACCCAAGAGATTGAAACTCAACCCGTCGACAGTGAGCTAAGCCTGATAGAATCTACTTCTCCTACCAACGGAACGTAACCTGAACCTATGAGCGACATCATCGATCTTGCAAGTGAAGCAATCTTGGCGCCATCTGACATCACTCGGCAAGACTTGCAGAATACCTTGGATGATATGCTAGGCCACCAACTAGACTACGCTGAAGTATATTTACAGACATTGCGTTCAGAATCCTGGGGGCTGGAAGATAGCATTGTTAAGGAAGGTAGCTTTGCAGTGGATGCGGGTATTGGTGTACGCGCCATCTGCGGCGAAAAGACCGGCTTTGCCTATGCGGAAGACCTTTTGCGCGGAGGTTTAAACAGCGCGGCTCAGGCAGCAAAGTCGATCGCCAAAGTAGGTAACTCACGTACAGTATCTGGCTATAAAGTGGCCACACATCAAGCATTATATGGTCATGACAACCCAATTCAGAGTTTGGACGAAGTAGCCAAGGTTCAACTCCTGCAACAGGTGGATAAAGTTGCGCGAGCACAAGACAGCCGGGTTAAAGAAGTTAACGTGCGTATATCGGCGAGTCATGACGTGATGATGGTGATGGCCAGCGACGGTACGCTGGCAGCAGATGCGCGTCCCATGGTTCGCTTAGACGTGTCTGTCATTGTCGAATCTAAAGGTCGTCGAGAGCGAGGTAATGCAGGTGGTGGCGGGCGTCATTCACTGCGTGCTTGGGACGCCCAATGGGCAGATGATCTTGCTCGTGAGGCGGTGCGCATGGCATTGATCAACCTAGCTGCGATCGAGGCGCCAGCAGGTCCTATGCCGGTGGTTTTAGGTCCGGGTTGGCCAGGTGTTCTTTTGCACGAAGCTGTGGGACATGGGTTAGAAGGGGACTTCAATAGAAAGGGTAGCTCAGCCTATTCCAATCGAGTCGGAGAACAGGTTGCATCCCCTTTGTGCACCATTGTTGACGATGGCACTTTAAATGCTCGGCGAGGTTCGCTCGCGGTAGATGATGAAGGCTCGACAACACAACGCACAGTGCTGATTGAAAACGGCAAGCTGGTGGGGTATCTGCAAGACAAGTTGAATGCGAAGTTGATGAATGTCCAGTCTACTGGCAACGGTCGCCGACAATCGTACGCACACATGCCTATGCCTAGGATGACCAATACTTTTATGCAGCCTGGGGAACATGATCCGCAAGAGATCATCAAATCTGTGGACAAGGGCATTTATGCGGTCAATTTTGGGGGTGGGTCTGTAGACATCACCAGTGGGCGATTTGTCTTCTCAGCGACGGAGGCTTACCTCATAGAAGGAGGTAAGGTGACTGCGCCTATTCGAGGTGCTACGTTGATCGGTAATGGACCGGATGTGATGAATAAGGTGTCCATGGTAGGTAATGATTTAGCCTTGGACAACGGTGTTGGGGTGTGTGGAAAAGATGGTCAATCAGTTCCGGTCGGAGTGGGTCAACCGACGTTGAAAGTGGATGAAATTGTGGTAGGTGGTACTGCGGCTTAAGCTGCCAGCGGAGCTAAATATCTATCGCTTCGCGTAGGAATCGATACAAGCGGCGTGCAGCAGCACTGCTTGCAACTTCTGCTTGGTCTTGGCGCGCGTACTTGACCAAGTGACGAAGTTGCTGTTTGTCTACGTGTGGGAACTGATCGATGAATTCGGTGAGTGCCTGGGGCGATTTGATCAGTACTTCACGCCAATGTTCAAGCTGATGGTGGCTGTATCTAGTCGCAGCAGATTGACCTTCCAAGTCAGTCAGCTGTTGGGCGATGACATTACTATCTGTGTCGCGCATGACTCGCCCCACATATTGTAGCTGCCGTCGTTTGGCTTCTCGGCTGGGAAAGCGTTGGTAGTCTAAAATGGCCTTAGACAACCGTTCGGGTAAATCGAAAGTAGCTAGCTGGTCGGGCTTAAGTTGGGCAAGTTGGAGACCAATTTTTTGTAAATCAGTAGCGATACGCTTACGTTCGCTTTTGGAAATTGAGGCGGTGTTTTCATCTGAGGTTTGCACCCTTTAATCTTAACCGGAAACTCAATAGATGGCCGAATAAATAGGATGGCCGAACAAATAAAATGGCGGAACTAACTAGAAGCAATTACAGGAATCGTGATGGACGACATTCGAGAGCATGAAGCTGAGCTAAAAAATCTGGTAGAAGATATTCTCAAGGCCGCGCGGCAGCAAGGTGCGGATCAAGCAGAAGTGTCTGTGAGTATGGACGCAGGCCTATCGGTTAGCATTCGCAAAGATGAATTAGAAAATCTTGAATTTAACC
>QIGT01000214.1 GCA_003230835.1 Gammaproteobacteria bacterium | reverse complement strand
GGCGCCATTTTCGGCGATGTTGGGTATTTTCAAATT
The DNA here is from genome assembly GCA_003230835.1 of Gammaproteobacteria bacterium. Lineage (GTDB taxonomy): Bacteria > Pseudomonadota > Gammaproteobacteria > Pseudomonadales > Azotimanducaceae > UBA4421. The sequence goes on along the minus strand of QIGT01000214.1, from coordinate 10,870 downwards.
TATTCGATCACTCACCACCGGTATATCATCAAACAAATGGGCAATCGCCTGATCTACATCGCTGGCCTCAAAAGCTTTGTCTGGTCGGGCTGCAAACAGAAACCTCGGTAACGCCAGCACGGCTCCGATAGTCAGCAACCCTTGAGCGAAAAATCTTCGACTACTATTCATTGGTAAACTCCACTCAAAGCGAAAGAACGAAGTCGACCACAAGGTCGATTTCATCTTCAGTTAGTATTCTGTGCCGCCCAAAAGGCGGCATGGTTGTTGTTTGGATACGTACCGACGCATCCCATATCTGATCCCTGAGTATTGAGCGATCTGGGTAGCGAAGTTGCATCATCACCAGGGGTGGGCCAAAGTTGCCTGCTAGATCACCTCCTTCGATGAGGTGGCACGCCAGGCAATTCCCTTTACTTCGATCAAAAGCGACTTTTTTACCTGACTCGATTCTGCTTGCAATATCGTTATCTGTATCTGCCCAACCGGGTGTAGAACACATCAGCAACCAAGCAGCGAAGATAAAGACGTATTTCCTCATAGCTAACCCTAAATCCAACTTTCCCATGTTGCTGGTAATCGTACAAAGCCCATCACCATCAGCGCTATTCCATTTCCAGATCGTCGCGTATCGCATCGAGCCCCGCGATTGCACACTTTTCATCGACCTCACCTGAAGGTGCACCACTCACCCCGATTCCGCCCAATATGCTACCGGCAATGTTTATCGGGATTCCTCCGGCACTAAAAATCAGGCCATCCAGCTTAGCTACCTCATATGGCCTGGTGAACAGATCCTGAAGTTGTGACAAAGGCGCATTAAATGCCATTGCTGTGTGCGCCTTTTGTTTACTGATAGGTATTGTAATGTCCATGGCCAGCACATCCCGCAATACCACTTGCGCATGGCCCCCTCGGTCAACAACCGTTACGGCAATTTGCACGCCTTCGTCCCGACATTGAGCAATGGCTGCTTGAGCAATTGTTAGAGCGCTGTCTAACGTCAAGCGTTTGATCGGAACCGTGAGGGGTTGTTCGTCAGCAACGACCGGCAGCCCAAAAAAGCTCAGCGAAATAATGATGAGGAGGCGGATTTTGGAGAAAAAATTCACAATTGAATCCTTGTTGGCTGTTTTGCATTCCTCGATTTGGGCTTGGTCATCCAGAACCACCAGATAATCAGCACAACGAGTGATAATCCGAAAAAATTGATGATCAACATGTCCATTGTTACAAGGCCCCTTTTGGCTTAAAAAAGCGCAGCCTGTTGGCATTGCTGACCACGGTGACAGAGGACATTGCCATGGCACCACCGGCAATCATAGGATTGAGCAAAAGTCCGAAGAAAGGGTAAAGAATTCCAGCAGCGATTGGGATCCCGAGCGAATTGAATATAAAAGCACCGAACAAGTTCTGTTTGATGTTTCGTACCGTTGCCTTGGAGATCGCGATTGCGTCTACCACACCATGTAAAGATCCTCGAATCAAGGTAATGTCTGCACTTTCAATTGCAACATCTGTGCCAGTACCTAAGGCAAACCCTACATCTGCGCACGCAAGCGCAGGCGCATCGTTAATACCGTCGCCGACCATACCAACAAGCTCACCCTGGGCCTGTAAGGTCGCAACCTTCGCCGCCTTGTCTTGCGGCAGCACCTCCGCTATTACCTCATCGATGCCAACCTCACGAGCTACTGCCGTGGCTGTTATGCGGTTATCGCCGGTGAGCAAAACAACTTTTAAACCAGCATCGTGCATACGCTGAATGGCTGCACTTGAGTCGGATTTGATGACATCGGCAACACTGATGACACCAGCGAGCTTTCCGTCAATCGCCATAAACATAGGTGTCTGCGCCTGACGCTCCAGTTCAAGGGCAGTCGCTTCGAAGGGCAAAAAATCAATGTCGCGATCACCCATCAACTTACGGTTTCCGAGGTATACCTTTTTGCCGTCTATCGAAGCTTCCACGCCGTGGCCAGCAATGGCGATAAATTGCTCAGCCTCAAGAAATTTGATCTGCTTCTCATTTGCGGCTGCTACGATCGCTTCTGCCAGGGGATGTTCTGAGTTTCGTTCAATACTAGCTGCCCACTGCAACAGTCTTGTCTCCGACCAGCCCGCGGAGCCGACGAGCGCACTAACACTAGGTCGCCCCTCAGTTACGGTACCGGTTTTATCCAGGATAATTGTGGTGAGCTTGCCAGCCTGTTGCAAAGCATCACCGTTACGGATGAGGGTGCCAAATTCTGCGGCTTTACCAATACCCACCATGATGGAAATTGGCGTTGCTAGTCCGAGCGCGCAGGGGCAAGCGATGATTAGTATGGTCATAGTGGTAACAATCGCTAGGGCAGTTACCTGATCGCCACTGCCAAAATTCATCCACGCTAAAAAAGTCACTACTGCGATAATCATAACGCTCGGCACAAACACGGAGGCAACCTTGTCAACCATTCGGCCGATGGCGGGTTTTGACGCTTGTGCCGTGCGCACCATGTCAATAATCTGCGACAGGGCTGTGTCTCTGCCAATACGCTTGGCCATAAATAGAAAGGCGCCCATTTTGTTGATGGTGCCTGCGGCAACTTCATCGTCCACTCGCTTCTGAACCGGGATCGGTTCACCGGTCAACATGGATTCATCAATACTGGTGTGACCGTCGATGATTACTCCATCAACGGCAATCCGTTCACCGGGACGGACGCGTATAGTCTCATCAAGCACAACATCTTCAATAGGAATGTCGATCTCGATGCCATCGCGTACCACCCGAGCTGTCTTAGCTTGCAATCCGATCAAGCGTTTAATGGCTTCTGAAGTTTTACCACGGGCGCGGGCTTCGAGGACTGCGCCAAGGTTTATGAATGCAATGATGATGGCGGCGGCTTCGAAATACGCATGTTGCGCCATTGCCGGTACCAGCTCAGGAAAGATAACAATCACCATTGAGTAGACCCATGCAGTGCCCGTACCCAAAGCGATCAAGGTGTCCATGTTGGCGTTGTGGTTCTTGGCGGAATTCCACGCCCCGGTGAAAAATCGGCCACCAGAATAGGCTAAAACCACCAAGGTCAATACGCCAACAGCCAACCAGAAAGGTTGCCCGTTGCTGTCGAGACCAGGCAGGTATCCAGACATGCCAAAAACGAATTGTGGAATGCCAACGGCAGCAGCAAACGCCGCCTTTTTTAGTAACTGTTTATAGTGAATCGCCTCGGCGGCTTCTTTTTCTGCCACATCTTCATCGCTGGTCAGTTCAGCAGCGTCATACCCGGCAGTGCGGAGGGCATCGACGAGAGACTGGGCCGCCACATCGCCTTTCACCAGCGCGGTGTGTTCGGCGAAATTGACGTTTGCAATGGACACCCCGGTGACTCCAATTAAGGCGCCTTCAACCGAGGCAACGCAGGCGGCACAACTCATTCCAGAGACCGATAAACGAATTGCAGCGTTCATCTCGTCACCTCTTTTGTACCCCAGGAGCAGGTGTACTCTAGGCGGACAGACCTCTTATGCAATTTCTGTGGCCTCAAAGCCGGCTGCTTTGAGCGTGGCAATCGAGGTTGCTACCGGAGTATCCGCCGTCACTGAAACGGTTTTTGATTCTAGGTTTACAGTTGCCTGTGCAATATTGGCATCATTGAGTGCCGTTTCAATTGCGCCTACGCAACCTTCACATTTCATAGTCGGCACAGATAGTCGAATTTTGTTGTTCACCCTGTTTCACCTGCAGTTTGCATGGATTAGCAAGCTGTCATTCTGCCTCATGGGTCGTTGCAGGGTGTTACACAGTTTTCGAAAAATGTTGCAGAATTTCACACTTTATCGATAGATAGTCGGTCGCCACTGTCTCTGAGCTGCTTAAATTGAGTTGGGGTCAAACCCGTCACCGTTTTGAATTGTCGGCTCAGGTGCGCCAGGCTGCTGTAACTGAGCCGATAGGCAATTTCAGTCAAGGTCAGCTCGTCATACACCAGTAATTCTTTGGTTTTTTCGATTTTTTGGAGAATAAAGTAGTGTTCTATTGTTACCCCTTCTACCGACGAAAAGAGTTTGCTCAATGAAGGGTAGTCTTGCTGAAGACTATCGGCTAGATATTCTGACAGTTTCACCTTTTCAAATGATTCTTGTTGAACAAAGGCAATGACCTGTTTTCTTACGCTTTCGATTAATCGGCTTTTCTTGTCGTTGATAAGCTCAAAACCAAGCGCCTCGATGGCGTTGCGGAACTGTTCCAGTTGTTGCGCAGTGATTACCGTATCGCCAAAATCCACCTCGCCAAGCTGCACAGCTGCGTCACTTAGATTCAATTCGTTCAGGACATTTTGAACGGCAAACTTGCACCGGTCACAAACCATATTTTTAATGGAAATTTTCATTGTTTACATCGATTATTCCCAGGCTAGAAACCGTAGTACCCACGGCAACCTGGTAATTTCAGCGATTGCTGGCGTCTCTTCGTCTTAAACTGTTGGTTTACCAGTCCGGGTTTTCAGGGTAGGCCAGAACAAAATTGTCCCGGTTTGGCATCTCGACCTGAGGCAGGGTGTTTGCGTCCATGACATCCTCTTTGTCGATAATGCCGTTCAAAAACAACAGATAAGCCGTCACTGAGTATACCTGGTCATCGGTAAGTGAATTGGAATACGCATAGGGCATTGCCCGGCGAGTATAATCGAAGACGGTGGTGGCATACGGCCAGTAGCTGCCAACGGTTTTCACTGGCCTCGGTCCGCTCAGTGAACCATGACCCCCAACAAGTTGATTATTGGGGTTTCCGGAACCCTCAAAACCATGGCAGGCAACACACTGCGCCAAATAGAGAACCTCGCCGTCTACAACGGTTCCCGATCCAGCTGGCAAACCCTCACCATCCGGGGCAATGCTGATATCCCATGCAGCAATCTGGGCGGGGGTAGCCTGCACACCAAGGCCAGGTCCTTCTTGGGCCGCAGACACGAAAGCTGCGCTAAACAAACTACACAGCCACAAGGATTTACGCGTGAACATTGGTGACCTCACCATTCGCTGCAATCTTCCAACTCTGGATAGCGTTGTAGTGATAATTGCGCTTTAAGCCTCTTGCTTCGAGTAATTGCTTTCGACTTGGCTGTTGGGCGCCAGACTCATCAAATGCGCGGCTCATTATCACTGCTGGAGTACCATTCCAACGCCACGCAGCGCGAAAACGCGTAAACGACTTAGACAGAACAGGATCTGCTAAAGCGGCTAGCCCCCAGCTTTTACCACCATCAACAGAAACCTCAACTTTTGATATGCGGCCGGCTCCGGACCAGGCAAGCCCCGATATCTCATAGAGTCCCGGCTGCCGCATGGACCTTCCGAGGGACGGCGCGGTAATCACCGATTTCACTTCCATTTCGAAGGTGAACAGCAAAGAGGAGCCGTCGGGTCGAGTATCGGTGTACTCGGCGGTCTCATTGCGGGTCATGGTGGGGCCGGAGGTGACCTTAATCCGCCGCAGCCATTTAATACTGGCGTTGCCCTCGTAACCTGGAAGCAATAAGCGCATTGGATAACCATTTGATGGACGTAGACGCTCACCATTTTGATAAAGAGCAATGAGCGCGTCATCCATGGCCTTGGCCATAGGCACACTGCGCGTCATGGCCGCTGAATCCGCCCCCTCTGCTAACAACCACCGAGCCTTAGGATCGACGCCTGCTTCGTCAAGGAGAATAGACAAAGGTACACCGGACCACTCACTGCAGGACAATAGCCCGTGTAATCCGCCACAGGTTTTTTGAACCGGCAGTGCGCCTTCACCAACCCGACTATTGCCTGAACATTCGATAAACTGGATGCGTGAAACCATGGGATAGCGTGACAAAGCGTCCAAGTCGAATACCAACGGGCGATCAACCAAACCGTGGATAAGCAACCGATGTTCTTCAGGTTTAATATCGGGAACACCACTGTGATGTCGTTCGAAGTGCAGCGCACTCGGGGTGATAATGCCTTCGAGACTCTCTAGGGGCGTCCAGGAGCCACCGCTGCCGGTGGTGCCGGGGTAAGAGAGAATGTTATTGCGCTCGATGTGCGCTTCGTAGGGTGAGCGGTTGCCGTAACCGCTCATACTTTTACCGGGAACCTTGGCCAAATTTGGTAACCGCTGGGCTGCGGCCAAACTGGGGGTCAACAACCCCAGCCCACCGGCGCCCAATAGTGCCGTACCTTGGGCTATGAATATTCGTCGATGCAGCAATCCATTACCGGCTACTGATTCCAGTGCGGCTTCTTTTGATTTAGATTCTAACATTCAACTCTCCCATGAAACTTTCTCCCAAGCTTTGCTCCCTGGGAATCTTGAACTCAAGATAGAAGAAGTTAATATCCGAAACAAGTTTAAAGTTAAATTTCCTTTAAAATCAAAGCGCCTTCTTTTGCAACGTGAATTCCTCCATCTTGATTGCTTCGTCTAACTGCCAGCAAAGAAGCTTCTGTGCGAAAGCGGTGTCTTCGAACAACTAACTGTCACACCCGACCAGCGTAATATACAGTTGAAGATACGCAAGCCCCACTGGGGTCTGCGCCGCCCAGCTAATAGGAAAAGTACATGAGCCATGAGATCCAACAGCGCATCGTTGATTCTCCGATGTCTTCTTATCAAAAGTTTATTATCGGCATGTGTGTTGCGATCAACATGTTAGATGGTTTTGATGTGTTGGTGATGGCCTTCACCGCCCAGAGCATAGCGGCCGATTGGGAGATACCGTTCAGCTCGCTGGGATTGCTTCTCAGTGCTGGTTTAGTAGGCATGGCTGCCGGATCTTTGATATTGGCGCCATACGCGGATCGCTTTGGCCGCAGATACATGATTCTGGTTGGACTCGTGATTATCACTGTGGGAATGGCGGCATCGGCTTTTACCCAGTCGGTTACCCAACTAGTGGCCGCTCGATTGTTCACTGGATTGGGTATCGGTAGTTTGCTGGCGAGTATGAATATACTCGTTGCAGAATACTCGTCGCAAAAGTACCGGAGCCTGGCAATCAGCATTTTTCAGTCTGGCTATCCGATTGGCGCCGCCGTTGGGGGCAGCATAGTTGCGTTGCTCATTTCAACTTATACTTGGCGATCTGCATTCTTATTCGGCGCCGTTTTGTCGAGTCTTATGATCCCTCTAGTGTACTGGCGTCTCCCAGAATCTCTGGATTTCCTGGTTACGAGGCGACCCAAGAATGCACTCCAAAAGATCAACAAGGTGCTGGTCAGAATCGGCCAGCAAGCGGTTGACCATCTGCCTGACCAGATTGCGCCTGAGGCAAGATCAGCAACTGGCGTTGCCCATCTCGTCTCCAGAGAACTGCGACTGCGCACACTGCTGATCTGGACCTCGTTTTTCATGGTGATGTTCAGCTTCTATTTTGTGCTCAGTTGGACACCCAAATTGCTGGTTGAAGCGGGTCTCTCAACCGAACAGGGCATCTCGGGCTCAGTGGTGCTCAGTACGGGTGGCATAGTCGGTAGTATGTTGCTCGGTTTTTTTGCGACCCGTTTTGGTCTGAAACGGTTGGTGGGTGTCTATATGGTAGCCACGAGCGTGCTCATGATCGCGTTTGGTGTGCTCAGTGGGCAATTAATTCCAGCCTATTCGGTGGCTATAGTCTTAGGCTTTTTCCTGTTCGGCTCAATTGTTGGTCTCTATGCGATCGCGCCGGAACTCTACGACACCGAGGTGCGCACCACCGGAATGGGATGGGCCATTGGTATCGGTCGCATCGGGGCGATCATAGCCCCTTTTGCGGCCGGTCTCATGTTAGAGGATGGCCTGGGAACCACCCTCATGTTTACCATCTTTGCGGTGCCTATGGTGCTTGCCATGCTCGCACAAAGCCTGATTAAACATTGAAATCTGCAACGGAACGATAAGAGATTCCGCTTCCGCCGCGCAACCGTGCCCATCAAGTTTGCAGGAAATAAATCGCCGGAATGGCAATTTCTGAAATAGCCAGCACCTCGAAGCTAAATCGATGTCAAATATCGCGCAACTTCTTCCGGCTGAGAAAAGAAAGGCGAATGGCTGCAGTCCATGGTAAAAACTTTCTCGCAACCATTGTCGGTATACATCTTTTTTTGTATAAAATGCGCTATAGCCTGGTCTTGTAAACACTCAATATAATATTTAGGAACCGTTCCGCACCGCTGCGCTGTTATCTGCAACGGCTGGCCAAAGGGGGCCGCTGCCTGAGCCTGGATAAGAGTTTTTGACCGCGCTATGTCCTCATCACTACAGTCTGCATAGAAGACTTCTTTTACCGCCTCCTGATTAAAAGTCATAGCCGACTCGTCATCAGAAAAAGTAACATTCGGCATGACCAGATTATCCGGGTTAAGGTGCGCTATATCCATCAGACACTGGCCGTCAGCGATCAGAAATGCAGCCAAAAAAACCAGCGCTTCAAATTTTTCTGGCGCATATTCAGCAGCCTGCAGGTTACTGATACCTGTCATGGAATGTCCGACCGCAATGACCTTCTCAGACTGTGACGAGGCAAGCTCAACCGTAGCTTGCGCATACCGCTCAAGAGTTACTTCGCCCAGCGGCGTGGTATCGCCGCCATGACCAGGTAAATCAGGGGCCAGTACGGTATGTCCTTGCGACTCCAGAACTGTCTTAACCTTGTCCCAGCACCAACCACCGTGCCATGCACCATGAACTAATAAAAACGTCGACATGATTTGCGTTCTCCTTAGAATATCTTCGAGTACTTAAACAGCGGTTTGGACCAATGGTGTCCGAGAGGTCTGGTGATGATCTGTTAATCTGCCGCAAAGCAATAGAACAAACCGTCACCACTGGTGGAAATCAGGGTCTCGGCGCTACAACCAAGGGTCAGGTGGGTTGCGTTCCATGATACGTTGCCAAAACCGTGGCGATCGTGATGCCCTACCATGGCAGTGCTGTTGTCGTCACTACTGGTCCAGTTGTTGCAGGTTTGGTCAACGTCATCAGGCCAGAAGGACATACCGTCCTCTTGGGAGCCGGTTAGAATGTCATGGCGGCTTGGGCTATCACCCCGGGCATTAACAAGTTCGCCATTCTGATCCAGTGCTGTGTACCGATTAATCGTTCGGTTATACAAATGTAGATCTGTGAGATTTGCAGCAATTAGAATGCCTGCAGCGTTGTACCAGGGGCCGGCGCCAATTCGATGTCGAGCATGGTCACCCCGGCCACCCTCTTTCTCTGTGCTGAGATAAGCCCGCCAGGTTCGACTCCCTGCGCCAGCCTCTTTGGCCAATTTTTGACAATGTGCATCAGCACCTTTGATTCCACCAAGATCGCCACCATTACCCACACCAACGCTGGTCACAAAAAAACCCATGTTGTCAAAACGGGCATCTTCTGCGTGCACTGAGAGGGTGGCGAGTGAGGATATGGTGATGATGGCTAAAACCACGAGATGTTTCATATGATTTGTCCTGCTAATTTGTTGTTTCTTGAGTTCCGCTAGGGCTCCAATTGCGCTCACCTTGGGGGCTCCCGAAGGTAGGCAGAGTTCCCACCCAGCCAATCATATTTCTCCAATGAGCAAAAAATACATTCACTTATCGCGCATTCGCTTGCACTTTTCGGTCGTCACGGCCTACTTCGCAAGCCAATCATATAGGGTTGTTTCTGGGAACCAATCGCGGTTCACTCGAAACTGTGGAAAAGACAGAAAATCTCTGAGCATTCAATCAGCAATCGGGGCTTCTCAGGAAAAAACTCGCAGATTGATGTTGCAGGAGAGAAATGAAGAGCCATCTAAAAATAGCTTTTGACAATGAAATGTCCATTGCTAGGGATTTCTACGCCCAAGGCCAATTTACGGACTGCTTTCGGCATTTAGAAAGAGCCCATGTGTTAGGTCAGTTTTATGTCGTACCGCACACAAAAACGCACATTTGGATGCTTTACGTCGGCATCAGAACAAGAAATTTTGAAGAAATCGCTGGGCAACTGATTCGAATCCCGGGTGGGATTATTGGCTCAGCAATCGGCAAGGTACCAGTGGGCAATACCGGGGGGGCTAATATCAAATTAACCACCGTTTTGCCGATACCAGAAGACCTCAAAGCACATCTGGATTTTGCCGAATAAGAACTGGTGCGCCGCGACGTTTTCACGGATTCCTGCAAATTCTGTTGCACCCTCCTTTTGTTGGACATGTACATGAGTGTTCCAGTTACGTTGTTCAGTTGAGCTAAACGCTCTCGTTGGTGGCGATTGTTTTACCTCTGGTAATGCGGCTGTCAGACTGCTGAAATTTCCCATTCGTTTGACGAAAAAGTGCAAGCGAATGCGCGATAAATGAATTCATTTATTACGCGCAAAAAGAATATGGTCGAGCGCGGATTACTGCGCTTCGAAGATCCCGCGCGAGTGTTGTTGCGTGGCGTAACTAGTGTCGGTCCAGAATACGAAGTATTTGAGACAGAGAATCAAAGGAGAGATCAGTCCCGATACCTGAAATGGTATTTCACCGCTGAGTGTTACGGGTTTTTACAACGAACTCGACGTAAAAGATAATTTGCAAAGGGGAAAATTATGTCGCTGTTGAGCAAGCTGACGACGAAAATTTGCTGTACTGCACTTGGGCTAACGTTGGGTATTACCCTAAGCTTCACTGCATCTGCGGCCATTGAAGAAATTCTTGTCACCGCACAGAAACGTGAGCAAAATTTGCAAGACGTTTCTACGGCGGTTACCGCCTTTGGTTCGGACCGGCTTAGAGATGCCAACATTACTGATATCGAGGGCCTGCAGTACTATGTTCCGAGCGTCAACGTAGGCACCAGTTTTGGCTATGCGAACCTGTTCATACGTGGGCTCGGCCTTAACACCGTATTTGCCAACGTC
>QIGT01000532.1 GCA_003230835.1 Gammaproteobacteria bacterium | reverse complement strand
CAGTCACACGTGCCGCTAATGATTTTGGTTATAATTGTGCCGTCGCACATGATGCTTGTGCAACATTAGACTTGGAGTTTGAGGGCGTCACCGTTCCGGCAAGTCATGTACATGCCGCTTTTATGGCTGCACTTGATTTTGCTTATGCAAATGTGGCATCCACTGATGAACTGCTCAGTGAGCTCAATGAACAGTCATAGAAACCGCATAACAACCACATGCACTCGGACGGCAACAGGCACCGTCCAGTGACTCGCTTGTGAAAGTTAAACCGCCTATATTTCTTAAGTTTCCACTCCAACCCCAGAGATTTCATACGTGTTTACAACCCATCAATCCAATCGCCAACCACCGTTACGGTGAGATCATCTACTACATGGCTTCCTAGTGGCGGCATACTCTCGTCAAGGCTGCTGATTTCGTGCTGGCTATTATCTGGTTGTGCCGATGACCAGTGATCCGTTTTTCACCCCGCGTCCGGAGCACCGCAAAAGGCACGTGCCGGGCCTGTTACTGGCATGTCTGCTTATTTTATTTGTTTTACCAGGGGAGGCTTTCGCCCATGCCGTGGCGGAGGGTGACAAAGGGTATATTCAGGAGGTCACCGGCGTACACCTGATCCCCTTTCTCTATCTCGGAGCCAAGCATATGGTGACAGGCTACGACCATATCCTGTTCCTCTTTGGCATCATCTTCTTCCTCTACAAAATCAAGGACATCGGCATTTATGTGAGCCTGTTCGCCCTTGGCCACTCAACAACCATGTTGGCGGGTGTCTATTTTGATTTTGGTATCAATAGCTATCTGATCGATGCGATTATAGGCTTTTCCATCGTTTACAAAGCGCTCGACAATCTTGGTGCCTATCAGCGATGGTTCGGGTATCAACCAGACACCAAGGCTGCAACGCTTATCTTCGGGTTTTTCCACGGCTTTGGCCTCGCGTCGAAGATCATCGATTACGAGATTTCACCCGACGGGCTTTTGCCAAACCTTCTCGCGTTCAATGTCGGTGTAGAAATCGGCCAGCTTCTCGCTCTCGGCATTATTTTGATCGCGATGGGCTTCTGGCGCAAAACACCCAGTTTCCTGAAACATGCTTACCCCGCCAATGTGATCATGATGGCAGCTGGTTTTGTCCTGGTCGGCTATCAACTCACCGGCTTTTTTGTCGCTGCCTAGGAGATTTTTTATGTACAATTCCGACACGCCGAGCCGTGCTGATCTGCCAAAGACAAGCCAGTTAATCCGCTCCACCCTCATTGCAATCGCCACCGCAGCCGTGTTGCTCATTACAGTTATTCTGCCTGCGGAATATGCCATTGATCCAAGCGGCATAGGCCAAATGTTGGGGCTTACCAAAATGGGCGAGATCAAGCACCAATTAGCGGGGGAGGCGGAACGTGATGCCATGGCGGTAGCGGCAGCCGAATTCTCTGACCCGGCAATAACACCGGATCCGGTGACAGAGCCGATTGTTGAGACTGTACCACCCGTCTCAGATGCATCGACAACGCCTGCCGAAGATGCCTGGCGCGACGAAGTTGTGCTGACCCTCAAGCCGGGCGAAGCGGCCGAGATTAAACTTGTGATGAATGAGGGTGGAATCGCCAGCTATCTTTGGACTGTCAATCAGGGGCATCTTAATTCTGATCTGCATGGTGATGGTTCGAATGGGCAGTCCATCAGTTACCGTAAGGGGCGCGCTGAAGACGAAGACACGGGTGAGCTTATGGCCGCTTTTGATGGAAGCCACGGATGGTTCTGGCGCAATCGCAGCGAAGTGAATGTGGAGCTAACACTTCGTGTAGAGGGCGCGTATGGCGAGGTCAAGAGAGTCCTTTAAGACGATTATGAAGCGCTTGGGCTAGGTGGAGTAATATCGTCAACAGCGGCCATCAGTATTTTATTTTCGCCTCACGCATCAAAGGCCTCAAGCTCCGCTAGATCTGCAAGCTTTGCTAATTCGATCTCCATGGCTTTCGGGCACCTAGCAACGAAAGTGTCTTCCGTGAAATGTCAGCGACAGACGCCGATATTTCATATCCCCTTGCTGCCATGATTACACGCTCCCAGCATCTAAAATCTGTCATCAAGTTACTCGCCGCTTCTGAACCATGCTGGCACATTGGCATGGTCAAATCTGGAATTCTTCTGAATTCGCCATGTCTTAGGCAGTAGTCACAGATCCTCTTCAGCGCCGAGCTGTGATACGGGCTGTAAGTTAGTCGGTACATAAGACCTTGAAATTAAGACGCTACTGGGCCAGCCTTAAACCGAATAAACAGTAACCTTGATAAACTTTAACCTGGAATAGAACATGAAAATTGGCGTAATGATCGGTGCCGACGGCGCAAACAACACTTTAGATGACATTATCGGCGTGGCGAAAAATGTCGAGGCTGCAGGGCTAGACAATGTTTGGTTGGCCAACATATTTAGCTTTGACGCTATTTCGACCTTAGCGTTGATTGGGCGGGAAACGCAAACCATCGGTTTGGGGACGGCGGTAACTCCAACTTATCCTCGCCACCCGACCGCGATTGCGCAACAAGCCCTGACCACAGCAGCGGCTACCAACAACCGCTTTACCCTAGGTATCGGTCTTTCTCACAAGATTGTTATTGAAGATATGCTGGGCATGTCTTATGACAAACCAGCCAAACACATGCGCGAGTACTTGAGTGTACTCATGCCTCTTGCGCGGGGTGAGCAAGTAAATTTTCAAGGCGAGCAATACAAGGTGCAAGGTGTTGCTTTGGATGTGCCTGGTGCAGATAGGTTGCCGGTAGTGGTGGCAGCGCTGGGTCCGGTCATGCTTAAAATAGCTGCACAAATGGCAGACGGTACCAACACCTGGATGGTGGGTCCCAATACGATGGATACGCATATCCTGGCGTCGCTCAAAGCCGCTGGCAGTGCTGATCCAACTGTGGTTGCGGGTCTGCCGATTGTGCTGACAAATAACGTAGACGCAGCCAAGGCACAGATCGATAAAGACTTAGTGATTTACGGGCAGTTGCCCAGTTATCGGGCCATGTTAGATCGCGAAGGTGCGGCAGGGCCATCAGACATCGCCATTGTTGGGGATGAAAACCAACTTCGTGGCCAAATTAAACGCTTTGAGGATATGGGAGTGACAGATTTCAACGCTGCCATCATGGGTGTGGAAGAAGGCGCATATGATCGCACCATGGAATTTTTATCTAGTATGAAGGGCTAGGTGGGTCTGCAGATACAACAAGACAGAGAGAGCTAAGATGAACTGTTGGAAAAGGAGCTTCGTCACAAAGCCCGTGTGACACGCTGAACTCATGAGGCTTATTCAGAAGCTCCCTAGAGAGTTTTCCAATCTATTGCGCGTGATGTTCATGCGCGGTTCGCCAGAACGCTTTCTCTACTCGCGCTGGCGTGCTATTCCAGCATTGTTGGGTGCTATCGTGCTCAGTGGCTTGGTGCAACATTTCTATTTCGGTGATCAGGTGGTTTTCGTGATTCTGCGGGTATTTTCTGAAGTCACCCTATTTATGTTGTGGATGGTTTTATTAACCGCGCAGGTTGCTCGGTTGCGGTTGGCGAACATGATGCTGGTGTTGGTGCTGATCAGTTTGTTTTATGACGCAATGTTGTTGTTGCTTAGTCTTACCCTCATATATGAGAAGGTGCTGTTTGAGTATGCCGACGTGATGGCAAACATTTGGGGTGTGATCATATTGTATGGTGCAGCCAATACTGTGAGTTGGGCGATTCGCAGCAAGCTTTGGTATGGTTGTATGCATGTGTTTTTGTATATCAGTGCAACCTTCGCTTTGGAGTTAAGCTTTCGTTGGTTGTACGAAATTTCTGTAACCGCATAGCGTGGTCATGTACTAGGTCTGGAGGTTTGGGGGAGGTGGTGTGGAGTATTTGATTGTAGTGCTTGCAATGGCGCTGGACACACTTTCCTTTGCTGGCCGTGTCGCGTTGTTGGCGTTCCTGCTGACGATCACTTTGTACGGGTTTTCCCGGGTGTTGCCGCAAACGGCTGATTTTAGTGTACATCTGCTCTATCGCAAAGGTGCGCTTCTAGCGCTGATACTGGTGCCCAGTGTTGTCTACTTGTTTGATTTCCAATTACCTGTGCCGGTGGAAACAGCCCAACGTTTCGCCACGCCCATCCCGGGTAATGTGATGTTGGTTGTATTGTTAGTATGGCTGGTGGGTGCAGGTTACTGCTTGATTCGATTCTCGCGCCAACTTCTTCAGGCATTTGTTTCTCGTTCTAAACCTGAAGTTGTAGTAGATGTCGATATTACAGATAAGACCCTTGATAGGCTCGCACATTGGCAAAATCGTTTGAATATTACCCGTGCGTATAGTGTTCAGTTTGAAGGCAGCACACTGCCTTGGCATTTGCCCGGTGTCATCATCTTGCCCATGGCAGCACGCAACTGGCCTATAGGTGTGGTGGACGCCATGTTACTTATTCAATTGGCTCAAATTAAGCAACACAGTTGGCGTTGGGTTGTGTTTGGGCACTTTGTGGCTGCTCTGTTTTGGCCAACGCCGTGGGTAAGGCGATTGGTTGATCAGTTAGTACAAACATTGGGGGTACCGGCTCAGGAGCTGGCACGTTCGGCTTATCGTGACCCGGATGGATGGCGACGTGATCAGCGCAATTTGCGCCAACGCTTGAGCGAGCTAAAACCGATAGGCGCCCAAGCGGACAAGCCGTTGTTGCGGATTCCATCTATGCATCTTATAGAAATCGAATACATAAGTTCAAGCGATTCTGGGTCTCCGGTTAGCTTCTCTTCGGGTACCTTCGATGACAAGTGGCAGCAAACAAAGCGAGGCTGGCAAGAAAAGCACTATGACCCCTACGAACGTGCTTACTGGTTAATTGCCATGGCGACTATTTTAGTGGCTACTGCCACCACGTTTACCATCGTGCAAGCACCGCCAGAATTCGAGCCAGAGTTTTTAGAAATTAAATGGCAGGAGCGTATGCTGCGGCACATCGACGAAAGTGATGAATAACCCCAAGCTTAATCAGAGTTTCCCTACCATTTATTGTTAGCCTGTTGGAAATAGTCCTCTAGTCTCTTGCCTGATTCGCCTGGGATTGGGGTGGTTAAACTTCGTGCTTCCACAATTCTGTCGACTTCTTTGTTCTGGCATTGCTGGCCTTTATCGTTGCGCTTGCCCTAGCTCGCTTGGGCTAGGTCGCAGCCTAGGAGGCCCGTATTCAGCGAAGTTAATCTCTCCTTCGATTACACGATGTCCTCCAGGTCTATAATGACCGCTTCGCAATACTCCCAGGCTTTGAAACATTTCAGTATCGTTTCCGAAAGCCTCTACGATAGTGTGATCCGAGTGCCAGCTAACAATCTAGCAACGCTGAGGTCTTCATTAATGTCAGGCCAATGGATGCCTTCTCTGTCACCCAGCAACTCCCGGTTTTGCAATTGTTTCGCACTTGCTTTTGCTAAACGCGGAAACCAGATTAGAGGTGCCGTAACTGTTTGGCCACCAATATTTCGAGTTTACGAAGTTCTTAGGCTGAGAAACGCATTGAACCTGCAAAGACAACAGGGCTTAGCCAAAATTTTGCCAGCATGTTATCTCTTTGAATGTGGATATGTGGTGGCTGGTCCGCGACCACCGCCAATCTCGTTCGCTACCGGCGGCATGTAGCTGAACAAGGTCTTCCTCGATTCGTCACCAGGAAGTTCGACGACTATCTCGCTAGTGGCCGATTGGAACATGGTTTTCTGAGGATTAAATACAACGGCCGCCGACATGAGCATCTGGTGGCATTTTCTCTACGCCAGCCGTCCAGACCTGCTTTCAAGAACACATAACCCACAACCCCTATTGACGGCGACGATTCATCGCGCGTGCAATCTCTGGGCGTTCCTCCGCCGTTGCCAGATATTGTGGTTCTGCTCTTAAGTTTGTGGCCTGTTCATAGGCGTAACCATATGAAAGCACTTTGGCATCTTGAAATCTTGCCGCCATAAAAGAAACGCCAACGGGCATGCCGTGAATCGTCCCCATAGGCACCGTTATATTTGGGTACCCAGCAATAGCCGCCATGCCACCAGCACCGGGGAAGTTTGGCCAAACGTCTCCGTTTAGGGGATCAGTTCGGGAAGCAACTGGACCCGAAGGTGCCACTAGAATATCAACATTGTGTTTAGTAAGAAGCATATCTATACCCTCTTCTCTTGTCGCTTTTTGAATGGTATTGAGTGCTTCGACGTACTCAGCAGACAAAAGATCTCCGAGTGGCTGTGCTCGATCAAAAAGACTTTGGTCAAAAAGCGCAAGCTCAATTTCAGCATGTTCGATATTGAATGCCATTACCTCCTTTAGACTACGAGTTTTAACTGCCGCAGCCGAAGTGTGCAAATATTTGTTGACGCTTGATTTGAATTCGTAGAGCAGTACCTTGAGTGCGTAATCTTGAAACCTTTCAGGCGCTACCGGGCGCTCTTCAATTTCCACTAGCTCAGCGCCGGATGCCCTCAGCACCTCGAGCACCTCTGTAAATCTCGCCTGAATGTCTTGGTTGCGACCAACGGAATAACGAAGCACACCAATACGCGCACCTCGCAGCTTGTTCACATCTAGAGCAGCGACATAGTCGGTTTCGGTTTGACTGGCCGTCATCGCGTTCAACATCATCGCAGCGCCCTTAACCGTTTTGGTCATAGGGCCTGCGGTATCTTGTGACGGTGAAATTGGTACGATATATTGCTGCGACACCAAGCCGACCGTTGGTTTGAAACCAACAATGCCGTTGGCGTTAGAGGGGCAGATCACAGAGCCGTTGGTTTCCGTGCCAACAGTACCAGCCGCGAGAGATGCAGCCACCGCCGCCCCCGAGCCCGAACTTGAGCCACACGGGTTGCGGTCGAGTGTGTGTGGGTTGCGCACCTGTCCTCCAAGTGCTGTCCAGCCACTCAAGGAATCATTGGAGCGGAAGTTTGCCCATTGGCTTAGATTGGTTTTGCCGAGGATAACTGCACCAGCTTCACGCAGACCCGCGACAAGTGGAGAGTCACGGCCGGTAATATTGTCCTTGAGCGCGAGCGCTCCAACTGTAGTGGCCATATTGTCTTTTGATTCAATATTGTCTTTGAGGAGGATAGGTACACCATGCAAAGGACCGAGTACATCACCGGCAGAACGTTTCGCATCTGCGGCACGGGCGCTAATTATGGCGCTAGGATTAATGGCCAATACACTTTGAAGTGTGGGGCCGGCAGCATCCACTTTTTCGATCCGCGCGATATAGGCTGAGACAATTTCTTCCGAAGTCACATCACCTGCTCTTAGCCCGTCTGCAATTTCCGGCAGCGTTTTGGCCAGCCAGCCTGCAGGTTGGTAGTTTGTTGTTTCTAGAGAACAAGCGCTAAGTGCAATTATCACTATGCTAACCGAAAACCACTGTTTCAAGAGATGCCTCCTTTCCTTACTATGCTTGTCGAACGCCGGATGCACGTTCCGATTGATATCTCCCAGGCTTCTACATTTGCGCATATTCGCTGTCAACTAAGCCTTGTCAGTACCAACTTGTTCGATCTCGCGTATAGCACCTGTTTCCGGGTCGAATACGCGGCGGGTTTCCAGATTCATATCTACGCCTGTCACTCGAACGAACTTCGAACCGGCAGCATAGCTAATGGAATGGATCTCTCGAACATCAAATAACCCTGCCTGACCTGGTTCTAGACGGAAAGTCTTTAGCGGTTCGATACTGCCTTCGTCGCTGTCCACAGACCAGACCGTCATATCTGTGTAACCGGCTGTTTGCCCATAAATGGCCCAAGACTCACCGTGGTCATGAGGTGGTGAGTTGCGGGCCGCGGCCATGTTGTACGCCAAAACACAGAAATGCATATCGGGGTCTTCGTAAATCTGACGCACGCCAGGATCTTCATTCGGTCCCACGTAGGCGGCACAAAATGTATCATCGCCTAGAAGCAATTCGAACTTTTGCCTTATTGTATTCCTGCCATCGTGGTTGTCGCTTGCCAACAGGATGGAGCGCGTGTCGTCACAGAAATTTTCTAACGAGTAGCTCATAACGTTGTTTCCAGTGGTTCAATCCAAAATTACATATTACTCTACCTGCATTTCTCACAACTGCTGGTTAGAATGCTCGAAACCGTGTGGTGCCATCGCGTTCGATCTGTGCAACCAGAGCAACTTCCCATGTTAGGTAGTCGCGCATGAACTTCTCCTGGGCGCCGCTATGCTCGTACGGCTTGTACCAAACATCGTCGGTACTCCCAACAGTATGTTCTAGACCCGATACCGTTTCACGATCCTCCGTAAACCAGCGCGCCATTCCTCCATCGAGTGCTTGCACATCGCTGCTGGTGAGTGCTCGGGCTTCATGCAACGCCAACCGTGCCAACCTACCGTCAGGGGAAATGAGGACAACGGAAGTTGCCTTCGCAACATCTGCAAGAGCCTCTGCTAGACGTGCTCGCACACACCACAAAGCGCCGGGGATATGATGTTTCTCATAGCTTGTACAGGGTCCGAGGTCGATGACGCAGACTTTATCAAGGCGATTAGCCAGCGCCTCGGTTGACACTGTGGCGGCGTCCATCTGACCTAACACAGTTGGCTTATGCGCGCCCGTCTCCAATGGTCCAGAACCCAGACCACCTTCGAGCACGTAAACACTTTGCCAGCCCATCTGGATGAGCCAGGATGCTGTCATAGTACTGCGTACGCCGACATCATCGGCGAGCACCAGGCGAGCGTTCTTGACGGCAACGTATTCATCGGTCGCCTGCACGAGTTGGCCCCCTGGCGCGTTACGATATCCCGGCAAGTGCCCGTCAGCGTACTCAGCAGGGGAGCGAACATCCAATAGAAAAGTCGTGCGGGTCGGGTCCTGCCGCCACTGATCGACAATCTCGTGGCTAACATTAAGCACCCCAAAACGATCTGCCACCCGCGCTGTAGCGGCCATTGCCTTCTCCAACCCCTCAGCAGATGGCACCTGCGCTTGGCGAGTCGAACCACGCTCCAACTCCAGACCAGCAAGATGCCAGCCCATGGTGCCGTCTTTTAGTGCTGCTACCGGATTGGGGATACCTGCATTTATCAGGCTTTGCGCACCAATAATGGAGCGCGTACGACCGGCGCAATTGACCACCACGAAGGTCTTGGGATCAGGCGCTATGTCATGCACCCGAAACACCAATTCTGCGCCTGGCATGTCCGTAGCAGTTGGAATGTTCATGCGATGGTATTCATCAAATGGCCGCGAATCGACTATAACCATGTCACACCCTTCGTCTATCATCGCCTTAACCTCGGTAGCGGCCAGGCGCGGCGTTTCGTACTTCGCCTCGACAAATTCACCGAATGCCTTACTCGGCACGTTGACACCAGAGAAAAGCTCCAAACCCGCCATCTGCCAGGCGGCCACGCCACCATCCAACAGCATAACATTGGTGTAGCCAAGCTCGCTCAGTCGACGAATGGCACGTCTCGCGAAATCTTCACTGGTCGTTTCATCAACTATCACCATCGGTGTGTCCTTGCCGGGCACCATATCGCCAATCAAAAGATCGAGATGGCTGAGCGGTACACAGACCGCAAACAACAGATGTGATTCCGAAAATGCGCCTTGTCCGCGCACGTCGATTAGTGCAAGTTCCTGTTCACCCTGCAGCAACTGCTTGAGCTCAGATGGAGAAATCTTGTTCATAGGTCTTTGCTACTCCGGTCTCAAAGGCTAATAAGCTATGTCACTCTACGTGACGTATCGACGGACAAAGTGTCTGTCGCTATTTCAATACAAGCGCCACCAGTAGGTATTAAAGCAAAACGGGGTGGAGTCATCCAATATCCAATTCGCCAGATTTAGTTACGGTTCTTCTAATCTGGTTTCAGCGACCCGTTGATTGACAGCGAAAGCACCTCCTCGATGGAGCCGCGGATACTGCAGGTTACAGCACAAACCCAACAAGCTAAATTCGGGGTAGAACTCAAGGCCACTAAATCTGCACGGTTGGAAGCCATCCCATGTTTAACCAGGACAGTGTATCTGTGGGAAAAAACATCTTTTTTGGTGTCCCTCTTGCCAAACCCAAAACCTTGCTCTGAACAACCGTATAATAGTCCGCCTCAGATCAGGGTATGGAACAATGTTCGAAAACGCTGAAATCACCATAGAAGACCTGCCCCAGGCAGAGGCCGTGGAATGGCAAAGTATGGACCCCAGGTTTGTGCACCGAAAGTTGACAGGATCGGTGCTCGGCATCGCCAGCGTATTGGTCGCCGTTACGGTGTTGCAGTTCATTGTTGCGGCTGCATTAAAGGACACAGATCTGGGCAGGAGTTTTGGCTGGCTGTGGCTGTTGCCGGTCATCGTTGCAGTCCCCTCTCTTGTTTGGCCACTGATTAGCGTACCCAAAATAGCCTACGCAATCAGAGACAAAGATATCATCTACAAGTCTGGGGTCTTTTGGCGAACGGTGACAGCAATTCCCTTCAACCGAATTCAACATGTTGAGAAAAGCAGCACACCACTGGATCGCAGATTTCATATCGCCACGCTGCAGCTTTTTACCGCTGGCGGGAGCGGTGGCGATCTGAATATTCACGGCTTGTCCACACGAACTGCCGAGAAACTGCGCACCTTCATTCTGGACCGGGTCGGATCAAGCATTGAGCAAGTCTGACAACACGCGCTGGCGCCACACATCGCCGCTCGCTGCCATCTATTACCTCGGGCGAATATTCAAAGCGATCGCCCAGAACGCGATACAAACCCTTACGCCAATAGTCGCGCTGATTGCCACATCCGAGGGCGACCTGATGACCCGTATTGCGCTGGGTGGCACGGCGCTAATTGTCATCACTGTCATATTGTCGTTCCTACAGTACTGGTTTTTTCGCTACCAGATCAC
>QIGT01000533.1 GCA_003230835.1 Gammaproteobacteria bacterium | reverse complement strand
CAATGCTATTCACAGCTTTGTTGTTCTTGGCTGGGTATTTGAGTTCGATGGGTGCGCAGGTTGTGTGGGCTGAAGAACCACCGACAGAGGTTGCTGCAAAGACTTTGATTGAAGTCTTTCATGCGCATTTGGTTGATGCGATGCAAACAGACAGCCAACGGCAGCGAGAAGAGATACTGCGTGAGCCTATAGAGAGTACCTTTGATATACGTAAGATATCTTCAGTAAGCCTGGGTCGTACCTGGAGAAAATTAGATGAAGCACAGCGAAGTGCTTTCACCGAGCTGCTGGGCGAACTTGTATTGGCGACCTATGCAGACAGGTTTGACAGTTATAGCGAACAATTTTTCGAAACCGAGACCGTGACGGCGCTAAAGTCTGGTGTAGTAGTGGAAACCTGGTTAGTCAAGAATGATGGCGATCGTGTTTCGCTGAACTACTTGTTACGTGACAATAAAGTATTCAACGTGCTTGCCGAAGGCGTTAGCGACCTTTCTTTGCGACGGGCTGATTACAACAGCATCATTAAGAGTCAAGGCTACGACAGTTTGCTTGAACATTTAGCAAAGAAAGTTTTGCAAGCACGCAGCGTCACTGATTGAAAACGTTATTTTTCGTCATGTTTTCATTATTGGCGTGTGGTTGTTCGACGTTGAGGGGTGAAGATTTTGCTGTATATGATCGCAGTGAAAAGCTGAATCGCCTTAGTTTCAAGCTATCTGATGATGTAGATCGGGTTGTGTTAAGTCCAGTGGCGAGGGGTTATCAGTCGATCACGCCAGACTGGTTAGAGCGTGGGGTTGCTAATGTGTTTCGAAATTTGCGCACAATCTCGAGCTCGATCAACGGTTTTTTGCAAGGCAAGCCGAAATCAGGGGCTACAGACTTGGCGCGAATACTTGTCAATTCAACCGTTGGTATTGTTGGTTTTTTTGACCCTGCTTCGAGTATGGGGTTGGAGTATCAGCAAGAAGACCTGGGGCAGACATTTGCTGTGTGGGGTTGGAAGAAATCACGTTTTGTCTACGTGCCTATGATGGGTCCGACTACAATTAGAGACTTGCCGTCGATGTTGGTAAATGGTTACTTGCCGCGGTTACTTATAGGATCGCAATATCATTGGTCTATAGGCCTGGTTGATGTGGTAAGCACCAGAGCAGGTGTGCTGGCTGCCACAAATGTGCGAGATGCGAGTGCGCTAGATCGTTACGCCTTCACCCGGGATGCTTACCTACAACGTCGAAAATTTCTAGTGTACGACGGTGACCTCCCCTACGAAGATTTCTTTGATGAGTTTGTTGATGACGAGTTGGACGAACCTGAAGGTTAAGCCAGTGCCGATGAATTTCGTCATTTGGGCGTATTAGGGATGTACAACTATGTTTGAATCGCTGTTGTCAGCCTGGGTGGGGTGGGTTGTTGCTCGTGCAAAGACTTGCATTGTCGCCATTGCGATACTGACGCTGGTGTTAGGTTGGGTTGCTTATGATCGATTCCGCATTAATTCCGACCTCAGTACCCTGATTACCCAAGCAGCTGACTGGCGCCAAGATTTCGATACCTTCGAGCGTGAATTCCCTGACTTGGTAGGTACTGCGGTAATTGTGGTGAGTGGGCGTTCTGCGCACAATATTGAAGCCACCACTCATACCATACTGAACAAACTGCGCAGCGAACCCGAATACTTCTCTGCGGTGGCAGCACCTGGCAGTGAACGTTTCTTTCGCGACCGGGCATTACTCTATATGAGCTTGGACGAGTTGGACGACATGTCAGATCGTTTGGCACAAGCCCAGCCGTGGCTTACTGCCGTATCTGCGGATCCGAGTCTTCGTAGCATGTTAGATTTGGTGGACACCGCACTGCGCAATGATGCTCCGGCCGGGTTTGCCAACATCCTTCACCTGCTAGGAGATAGCGCGCAGCGAGCAGCCGATTCCAAACAGGCAACCGTGTTATGGACTGATGAGCTTTTCCCTTTAACGAAGCCTAGATATCAGCTCATTTATCTTAAGCCAGGCGTGCGTGAGGACGAACTAACCGACGCTCAGGTGGTGAGTGAAATTCGTAGAGTGGTGTCTGAAGTTGAAGTGCCTGCGGGGTTGGAGGTTTGGCTGACCGGGGAAATACCCTTACAACACGAAGAAATAGAGGCGGCTGTTTCAGGGGTTTCGATGGCAGGCGGGTTAGCGCTTGTTCTATTATTGTTGGTTCTGGTTGTCGGTGTTCGCTCGGCCAAAATAATCATTGCCACATTTGTTATGTTGGGCATTGGGGTAGTTTGGACGTCTGCTTATGCAATGCTCACCATTGGAGAATACAATACTCTGTCGGTTGTGTTCATTGTTATGTTTTTTGGTCTCGGCGTAGATTTTGCATTGCACTATTCATTACGTTACCAAGAAGCGATTAATCGTGGTGATGGCGAAGTGACCAGCGCATTGGTCGCAAGTACTGGTAGCGTGGGCCGTGCTATATCTCTTTGTACTGTAACAACTGCTCTAGGCTTTATTGGGTTTTGGCCAACAGATTATCAAGGGCTGGCAGACCTGGGCATCATTAGCGCTGGAGGAATGTTTGTTGCGTGGTTCCTAACTTTTACCTTTCTGCCAGCTTTTTATGCTCTGAGCGGGGCCCCTAGAGCTCACCAAATGGACTTGCCGACGAGCGATCGTATTGTGCACTGGCTAATCTCCAGGCGCAGCTGGGTGATTGCCACGGTAGTTGTTGCTGGGGTAGCAGCTACTGCGGTTGCTACCCAATCCAGATTTGACTATAGCGTACTCGCTCTGAAAGATGCTCAGTCAGAATCTATGCGTACTTTAAGAGTGCTACAACGCGAAGGTTTGGCTACCGATTACCAACTGGTTGTTGTGAGCAATTCATCAGTTGATAAGGAACGGCTGGAATCCCTAGCTGTGGTTGATGAAGTGAGGCTAGTTGAAGATATTGTGCCCCAGCACCAACAAGATAAGTTATTTGTCATAGCAGACTTACAAGCAATGCTCTGGAGTGACGTAACGGCACCGAATCAGGTTGGTGCACCCTCGGTGGGTGAGCTTCGTGATGCGATTAGTCGTGTCATTAACTCTATACGGTACGTCATCGATCGAGACACGACAGAGATATCACATCAAACTCTGCAGCAGTTTGCGACGGGGCTAGTTGCGATTAGGGCAGCAGCCGATAAAAATTTGCTGCAATGGCAACAGGCGGTGGTGGGCAATCTTGTCGAAGAGTTAAATTGGTTGGATAGAGCATTGTCGGTTGAGGAAATCACCCTTGCGCAAATACCAGAGTCGATACATAGCCGCTTTGTTGGTCGCAGTGGTGCGCACCTGTCGGTGATCACACCATCGGATGATATTGCCCAGGTCAGGGCATTGTCAGCGTTTATCACTGCTGTAAGAGAACTTTACCCTAACGCTACTGGCCGGCCCGTCATAGAGTGGGGGGTAGGCAGTATCGTGACTACTGCGTTTAAGCAGGCATTGCTGTTCGCGGTAGTATCTATTGGGATCGTTTTGCTCGTTGCACTAAGAAGCTTTCGATCTGTGGTGCTCATACTCATTCCTCTTCTACTGACGGGGGTATTTGCATTGTGTTTCGGGGTGCTAATCAACTGGCCTATTAATATGGCGAGTATTTTGGTTCTTCCGCTGATCTTTGGTTTAGGTGTGGACAACGGTATTCATGTGGTTGATCGATATCTGGGTGAAGGTGATGTAGATCACCTCTTGCATTCCAGTACTCCTCGTGCGGTATTGCTGTCTACCTTGACTACCATGGGTGCGTTTGGGGCCTTGTCCTTGTCCCCGCATCAAGGAACCGCATCAATTGGCTTGTTACTGTCTGTTTCGGTGGGCTTCCTGCTACTTTTCACTGTGTTTTTGCTGCCTGTCTTATTGTCTCCAGCGCAACGTTCATGATCAAATTTTGGTTTCGATGGCTTAGCCTATGGCTGCTCGGTGCAAGCGCGTTGCGGGTTTATTTTGCCTACAACTTCTCATTTGATGATTCGGCGGTAGATATTTTCAGTTTTCTCGTCGGTGTATTTAACGACTTACAGTCTTTTGCGCTTATTGCAGGGTTTCTGGCATTCTCAGGATTAATTCATCGGCGGCTCCTAAAGCCGACGTTTGTTTTGCTGGTTGCCGTTTGGTTGATTGTGTTTGTGGCAGAGATATTCTTCTGGGTAGAATTTGAAGGCCGACTAGACCGATTGGTCTTTCATTATCTGGCTTACCCCAAAGAAGTTGTATTCTTTCTCGAAGAACAGTTTTACGTGTCTGGCTTTATCCTGCCTTTTGCACTGGTGGTGGCAGCAGTTGTGGGCATTGTCGGTTGGCCGACTGCAGGCAAAGATGCTCGGGTAGAGTTTAGTATCCCAGTTGCATTTGCGTTGGGGGTGTTTTTCATCGGTGGCGCTCTTGGCCAAGGTGAAAACAGAGTAGAAAATAATTTGGTCAGCAACGGCTACCTAGGCGTTTTATCAGCCGCCCGCTATCAAGAAAACGAAGTTGAGTGGCTTCACAAGCATAAAGCACCAAGGTATCAGGAGGGTGTTGCAAGTTCGCCCCTACTACAACAAGTGCGTAAGTCTCTGTCGTCTAAGAAACATCTGATTCTAATTGTTGAAGAATCTTTCGCTGGCCCAACCTGGCAAAATAGCCAGTCTCGAGCAAAGTACTTACCAAATTTTGTGGCCTTGGAAGCGCAATCTGTCTCGTTTACCAATTTGTTTGCCACCGGCAGTAGGACCACACGCGGTTTAGAAGCATTGTTAAATGGTTTCATGCCCTTGCCAGGAATTTCTACCACGCAACGAGACAAGACCAACCGGTTGCCTTCTTTGCCTAGGGCGCTGGCACATCATGGTTTCTATCCAGTCTTTTTATATGGGGGTTGGTCTGATTTTTCCGATTTTTCGAACTACTGGAAAGCCATCGGTTTTGAGAAAATATGGAGTCGTGAGGACTTCGGTGAAGTATTTGAGACGAGTTGGGGTGTTTCTGACCAAGCATTGTTTGCGCGTATTCTAAGCGAAATGACCGTCCTAACAGATCAACGAGAGCGGGTTTTTTTGAGCACGTTGACAGTTTCTCATCACCGACCTTATGACTTTCCGGCCGGTGCGGTAGTGTTTGAATCGGCTCGTTCCTCTCAATTTGCAATGGCCTATGCGGATTATGCGCTGGGCGAGTTTATGCGTCAGGCTCGTTTGATGCCTTGGTATGAAGATACACTATTTGTTATTGCCGCAGATCATGGTTTGCAGCCCAGAGGAGATGCCTTGATTCCAGCCGAGAGCTTTCGTATCCCTCTATTGATGCATGCCGAGGGCTTACTGCCCCGAACAGTAGACAGCATGGGTTCAAGTATCAGTTTGCCAAGTACTTTGCTTTCGATTTTGGGGCTGGCTACTGAAGAAAGCTTTTGGGGAGGCAATCTTCTCATTGGTTCTACTGTTGTGCCGCTGGAGTATGACTATCACATTGGGCTATTAGACCACTCCGCTTTGAGAGTAATTAAAGCGAACGGTGAGTTTGTTAAGTGGCCCTACGATACGGTAGCGAAAACACTAGGACAAGCTGCCCAGGATCGGAACGAAAGCGATATTGGTATTGTTCTAGATGCCTTCGCGCCAGCCTATCAATGGTATTACGCGCGGTGAATGAAGCTGACGTTGTCCTCTAACAGCTTAATCACTGAATCCATTGGCAGGGGCTTGCTGAATAGGAAGCCTTGTGCGTACTCGCAGTTCTGATCTGTGAGGAATTGTAACTGTTCTCTTGTTTCAACGCCTTCAGCAACAACTTCCATATTCAATTGGTGAGCCATGCCGATGACAGCCATGGTAATTGCCATATCATCTTTGTTGTCAGGTAAATCCATGACAAAACTCTTATCAACTTTGACCGTATCGATGGGGAAACGCTTTAAGTAGTTTAGTGAAGAATAGCCGGTACCAAAGTCGTCTATCGCCATTTTAATGCCTAAATCAGACAACCGTCGTATCGTGGCTTCAGCAGCGGCTACGTCTTGCATTAACATGGTTTCAGTGATTTCTAGCTCGATATTCTTGGGGTCGAGTTTCATTTCCCGTAAACTGCGCCGCACAGTGCGAACCAGGTTTGGGTCTCGAAATTGCCGCGGCGAAATATTGATCGCTACGTTGACGGGTCGACCCTGTACTTCACTCAGGCGTCGACAAGCTCGGCAGGACTCTTCAATTACCCACGTGCCTAGGTCGATGATGGTACCTGTTTCTTCGGCGATTTCGATAAACTGATCCGGTGTCAGCAAGCCGCGTTGTGGGTGGTTCCAGCGCACTAGGCTTTCAACACCCACAATTTGATGATTTTTTAGGGATATCTTGGGCTGATAGAATAGTTCGAATTCCTCGTGTTCCAGCGCTTGTCTGATTTCATATTCTGTTCGTAGCCGATCTATTGCATTGGCATTGAGATCTTCGCTGTAGAATTGGAAGTTGTTACGGCCACGCTCCTTTGCTTTATACATAGCAAGGTCGGCGTTGGTCATGATGATGTTTGGATCGTTGCTATCGCTTGGAATGACGGTAATGCCGATACTGGTTGTCACGATCAGGGGGTGTCCGGACACGTGTATGGGTTCACGCAGGCGGGTGAGTATTTTTTGTGCAACTATTCCAGCATCAGAAGGCGTGTTTACTTCATTGAGTAGAATGGTAAATTCGTCACCCCCAGGTCTTGCAACAGTGTCTTCTTTGCGCACACACTGCTGTAGCCGTGTGGCCACTTCGCGTAGTAATTGATCACCGGTTTGATGGCCCAACGTGTCGTTTACGCGTTTGAAGTTGTCCAGATCTAGGTATAACAGGGCGGCGTTTCGTCCGGTTCTTTTGGTTTGTTCTAAAGTCTGCACTAGGCGTTCCTGAAACAAGCGTCTGTTAGCGAGCTTGGTTAACGTGTCGTAGAACGCCATTTGTTCCATACGCTGCTGGCTACGTTTTATGTCTGAAATATCGGCTATCTGAACAATATAGTATAGCGGGTCGCCTTTGCTGTTACGTTGTAACACGAGGTGAAACGTGGTCCATATTTCGAGATCGTTTTGGCATATTAACCGGCGCTCGGACTTGTCGGTTGTTGTTGAACTGGTGATCAGTTGGCTGAGACTATCTTTCAGCCCTTTGCGGTCTTTCGACGAAACCAAACGAGAAACATGAACACCGTACAATTTTCTCTCATCGTAGGCCAGAATGTCTGCTGCCATGCGATTGGCTTGGAATATTCTCCCCTGCATATCTACCAGCATGATGCCAATGGGTGCATTCTCAAAAATTCCTCGAAATCGCTCTTCACTGCGACGTAATCGTTCTTCGATTGCCCGCTGCTTGCTGATATCTTTGGCGATGACCATTAGGTACGATTCGCCACTGAGTTCAAGTTCGCTAGCTGAGATAAGCGATGGCACTGGCTTGCCTTGTTTGGTTCTGAATGTGACAGCCCTATTTGCAACAATACCCTGGGCCTTAAATTCTGCGTGGGTAGCGGCCATGTCTTCGGAATCTAAGAAGGCATGCTCCACTAGTACAGAATGTCCTATCAAGTCTTCGCGTGTATATCCGCTGCGATGTACTAGCGCTTCGTTTAAATCGGTAATAACGCCGTCAGACTGTCGAAAGATGAACATGCCATCAGGACTTTCGGTAAATACTTTTTCGAATTTTTCTTCGGTCTCCACCAATGCAGCTTCTGCCGATATGCGCTTGGTGATATCACGCCCGGTACACAAAATGCACAACTCGCTGTCTATTTCAACGTAGCGAAGAGAGATCTCTACATGCACGTTGGCTCCAGTGATGCTTTTCAGGGTTGTTTCGTAGTCGAGAACCTCTCTGTCTTTGCGTAGCCTTGCCGTTACCGCCTCTCGCTCGATGATGCTGTTCCAAATTAAAGTCTCAATCCCGGACTCGCCAATGGCGTCTTCCCGTTCAAAACCCAACAAGCGAGTAAATCCCTCGTTGAAATCGACAATCATATTGTCCTGGGCGCGCAGTATTAGGATTGCGTCCGGGCTGCCGTGAAACACTTGTGAAAAGCGTGCTTGAGAATGTTTGCTGCGTTCAATTGCGGCTAATTCTGCGTGAGCCATCCGACAGATGATGGCGTAGTCCGACATGTTTGAATCTGACAGCCGAACAATGCGTGCCTTGGAAGATATTTCCTTGTTACCCATAAGCGTTAGATTGTCTACCGAAATTTCTTTGCGATTTTCCTTTCCAAACCCCTCCATAGCCCGCATAAAACCTCGCCGGTCTGCTGCTTTGATGAGCTGGTAGACTGGCTTACCCAGTAGTTCTGTAGTTGGGGAGCCTAGAATTTGAATGGCTGCATCATTGGCAAAGGTGGTGGTCAGCTTATGGTTGACCACAAGCACGATGTCTGAAGAATTGGCAAGTATGCGTTTTAGCTGGCGTGAGGCTGTGTTCAGCGCGCGTTCGGCAGCTTGTTCACGGGTCAAATCGGTAACCTGCACCACGTAGTACTGTGGTTCACCATTGCTGTCGGTGGCGAGTTTGCCGTGACCGAGGTAGGCGCGGGTGCCGCTATCGGTCTCCACATCAAATTCTATATCTAGTGCGCGGCCGCTGGCGAGATCTGTTGAGCGTTGGGAAATGAGTTTCCAAATGTAAGGGTCTACGAGCTCTCGCAAGGTTTGACCAATAAGATCGTTTGGCGGTTGTTTGAATAAATTCGCCATGGTGTCGTTGGCGGTGATGATCTTGCCGGTTAAATCGGTGATCAGCAGTCCAGCGGGTGCTTGGCGTAAGGCATTTCTGAGTTCTTTGATATCAAATTTGGAGTGTTTTGCGAACCAGTTAGGTAAGGTTGCAGTAAACCAAAGGGCGACAAACCATAAGGTTTGCGAGGCGTTAGGCATCCTTTGTTCCACGATGTAAACGCCAGCGAGACACAGCGATGCCAACATCGCTACTATGAACGTTGCACCGCGACGCTTGATCAAGTTGGCGCTGAGTATGGCAGTCAGTAGGGGTGCTAGAATGATAGGCTGATGCGGGTAGATCCACGCCATCACGCTCCCCGCAGCGAGCAAAAGTGCAGGAACGGCTATTGTTATTATTAGTCGCATTTTTTTGATGTCATATCAATATTCGTGATGCATGCGCACTACCAAAGAGGTCATCCGTGAACGCTATCATCAAGGTAACTGTCGAACGTCAAGGACTCTATGACATTACGCACAAAGTGCAGGAAGTTCTTGACGAAACAGCCGTTAGTGAGGGATTGATCACACTTTTCATCCGCCATACTTCGGCGAGTTTGTTAATACAAGAAAACGCTGATCCAGCGGTGTGTCGCGATCTTGAGCAATGGCTGAACAGGCTCGTACCTGAGAATGACCCCCTCTATACGCATACTCTGGAAGGTCCTGACGATATGCCGGCTCATATCAAAGGTGCGCTGACGGCGGTAAGTTTGTCCATCCCTCTGATGGGGGGTGTAATGACGTTAGGTACCTGGCAGGGGGTTTTTTTGTGGGAGCATCGGCACCATCCAGGCACACGCCAGATTGTGATAAATGTGCTGGGTTAGGGGTTTTGCTGGTCTCGAATGTCGTCCATGAAACGCTTGTGCCCTTCGGGGTCTAATATCATGCTGGAAAAATACTGTAGTAGATCTTTGTGCGATTGAGTGAGCCGGGCTTCAGCCATTGCGCGCTCCCCCCCCTTGCCACTTATGAATTGAAAAAGATCATGCAGGGTTTCCTTGGCGCCAAGGGCTGCCGACATTTCGTCCAATAGGATATCGTGCAATTCTGGTAAGTCTTCTTCTTCCAGTCCGACCTCTGCTGGAGATAACACAACATTGGACCACAATGTGGCAACGTAAACGCGGTATAAGTCTCGATCGATAAATGTCTCAGCCACCGAAGAACGTTCGCGGATATCGGAAAATATGGGGCTGAAGTGTGCGCTGATATCTGTAGGGGTCACCGGCAGCTTAGGTAGTTGCAATGACTTATATTATTGCATCTGAGCGCCCAGGGCAGTACGGTTCTTGCGCAGTTTTTCCAGCCAAGGTCACGTCAGTCATGTTGCAGTTCGATAGGATCAGCTTAGCCCCAGACACGCAGCAGTTGAGGGCACAAGTGAGAGAGTTTCTCGCCGCGGAGTCGGCTCATTTTCTCAAGCCCAACTCAGACTTTGTCACTGGCTACGATGCTGAATTCAGCCGCAAGTTGGCCCTGCGAGGTTGGATAGGGATGACTTGGCCGAAGCAATATGGTGGCGCAGAGCGTAGTTTTTTTGAGCGTTATGTCGTTACCGAAGAACTTTTAGCCGCCGGAGCGCCGGTGAGTGCGCACTGGATTGCTGATCGTCAGAGTGGTCCGCTGCTGCTTCGCTTCGGTACCCAGGCACAACGGCAGAAATATCTGCCGGGCATCACCAGTGGAGTGGCGTTTTTCTCCATCGGCATGAGTGAGCCGGATACCGGTTCAGATTTGGCATCGGTTCGCACCACCGCGGTGAAAGAAGGTGGCAGCTATCGAATTAACGGTACAAAAATTTGGACCACGGACGCCCACCGCAATCGCTATATCATTTGTTTAGTGAGAACTTCGGCCGTGTCAGAAAATAGGCACGCGGGCTTGTCTCAAATTATTGTTGATTTACATAATGATGGAGCGCAGGTCAGACCCATTGCCAATATGGCTGGTGGTGAAGACTTTAACGAGGTTGTATTTGAAGATGTCATGGTTCCGGCAGATCGTATTATCGGCGAGCCCGGTAGCGGCTGGAGCCAAGTTACTTCTGAGCTTGCCTACGAGCCTACGAGCGCAGTGGGCCAGAACGATTTCTCTCTTCATTTCGCGTCTTTGTGGAACTTGTGCGTGCTTGTGGACCCAAGCCGCAACCCCATCAATGTGCTGCCATTGGGCGCATAGCGTCTCACATCATGACGCTGCGGCGCATGTCGATTTCGGTGGCTGGCATGCTACAAGAAAATCAGCATGTCGGGGTGGAAGCTGCTCTGGTTAAGGAGTTGGGCAATAGCTTTGAAAAAGTGTTGCCGGAAATTGCCAGGCTGGCGCTGGATACTGACAAACTCAGCAAGGTTTTTCGCGAAACCTACGAAGAGACCCTGTTGCTGACCCCCTCGTTTACGTTGAGGGGTGGGACACGAGAAATACTGAGGGGTGTGATAGCCCGAGGGTTGGGGTTGCGATGAATCAAGAACTCAGCGAAAGCAGGCGCATGATCATCGATTCTGCACAGAAGATATTTTCCGATCATTGTGACAAGAAGCTACTTGATGAGGCAGAGTGCGGGATTTTTCCAGAAACCTTGTGGCAGATCATTGTCGAAAATGGGTTTAACCAGCTGGGCGCGTCTGGTACTGAAACCACACCTGCCGACTTGTTTGCGTTCATCCAGTTGTGTGGTCGGTATGCTGTGCCGGCACCGATTGCAGACACCTTGTTAGTCAACACCTGGGCCGGTGTTAACCAACAAATTTGTGGTATTGGCGAAATACGAAATGGTAATCCACAAGCTTCCAGTGCAGACAATTTCACAATTGAAGAGGTTGTGTGGGGCAGACGGGTCAGCTTGGTGGCGGCGGTAACGCGGGGGTCGAACCAGGTTATTCTTGTGCAAAACCCGCAGCTTGTAGAATCGTCAACCAATATGGCGGGCGAGCCTATGGATACGTTGCAGGGCTCCAACCAACAAGTTGTGGTTGTGCAAGCAGACCCATATGCTCAGGTGGCACTGTCGCGAATTAATCTAATCGCGGGTAGCCTACAAACGTTGTTGGACCTGGGTCTGCAATTTGCCACAGAACGATCTCAGTTTGGTCGAACCATCAGTAAGTTTCAGGCCATTCAACATAGTTTGGCGGTTGTCGCCGCCGAAGTTGCGGCGTCTAAGCGAGCGGCAGATGCGGCTGTAGATGCCTTAGGCGATCCTCGGTTTGTATTTGAAGTTGCAGCGAGCAAAGCGCGCGTGGGCGAAGCCGTGGGTATTGTTGCAGAGCAGGTGCATCAAATTCACGGCGCCATGGGATTTACCCATGAACACCGCTTGCACCATTTCTCGCGCCGTTGCTGGGCATGGCGCGATAGTTGGGGTAATGAATTTTATTGGCAATCTTTACTCGGCGCACATTTGGCGTCCCTGGGCGCAGATCACCTTTGGAATTTTATCGCCACGCGCAGCTAGCACTCTATCCCTCTGATAATTGCGGGTTCAGTTGCTGGCTGGACTCTTGCAAACTTTGTTGTCGGTAAAGATCATGGTAATGCCCTTCCAAATTCATCAGCTGATGATGATTGCCTTGTTCTGTAATCTTGCCGTCTTCAATGACAACGATGCGGTCTGCGTTACGGATGGTTGAAAGTCTGTGTGCGATGATGAAGGCGATGCGCCCGGCTAAGACTCGCTGCATACCTTGTTGGATGTGCTGTTCTGTTTCTGTGTCCACAGAAGAAGTTGCCTCATCCATGACCAATACTTGTGGGTCGGCCAATACCGCGCGGGCAAAAGAAACCAGTTGCTTTTGACCCGCAGATAAGCGGCTTCCCGACTCTCCAGCATCAGCTAGATAGCCTTTAGGCAACTCGCTAATGAAGCCATCGGCGCCAGCAATCTTAGCGGCGGTTATCACTTCGTCATCTGTCGCGCTGAGACGTCCGTAGCGAATGTTTTCCATGATAGATCCAGAAAATACGTGTGCGTTCTGCAAAACCATACCGATGTTAGATTGTAACCACTGCAAACTTCGTTGGCGGTAGTCCTGGCCGTTGATCAGTATTTGCCCTGAAGTAGGTTCGTAGAAGCGACATACCAAATTTACCAACGTGCTTTTACCGCTGCCAGTAGGACCAACAATAGCAATGCTCTCACCTCGTTTTACACGCAGATTGATCTTCTCGAGTACACTTTTCTTTGGATTGTAAGCAAAGCTCACTTGGGCAAGCTCGATCTCCATTATCTGTGCGTCGCCACCGTCTAGCGCATATCGTGACGATGAGCGCGTTTCGTTTTGAATTCTGTTTTGTTGTATGACAACGGCTTCGCGCACACTGGTGGAGTCTTGAATCTGCGGAGTTGCTTCTATCAAGCTGATAATTCTTTCAGCAGAAGCCTGAGCCATTTGCATCTCAGCAAACCAATGCCCCAGCTGTTCAATCGGATCAAAAAAGTGACGGGTATAAGTCATGAACGCAATTAAAGTACTTACAGGAATAAGACCACTGGTCATGTCCATGCCGCCGATGGCCAGGGCTAAGCCTGTGGCTAAACTCGCCATGGTGATGACTATGGGTAAATAGACCGCGGCATGGGTGAGGTTGGTTACCGATGCGTTATGCATTTTATTGGTAAGCAAACTGAATTCCTTTTGGTTTGCTTTTTCTCGCACAAATGACTTGCTTGTCAACACACCCATAATCGCTTCGTTAAAACTAGCGGTAATGCGGGAGTTGGTAGATCGCACGATTCGCGCACTGCGCAGGATACGACGCTGGAACTTCGCAGATACCCAGGCTAGTGCGGGCATGATAGAAAATACCGTTAGTGCAAGCTTCCAGTCCATGATAAACATGGCCAGGGCGATACCTAACATCATGGTGAAACCCCAAACCAAATCCAAGAACCCCCAAGCTAATATGTTGGAAAGGCGTTCTGAATCTGAAGTCATACGAGCCATTAACCAACCGACTGGCCGGTAGTCATAAAAACTGAATGACAACCGTTGCAAATTCTCAAAGCCGTCTTGACGAATGTCGTGAGCAATATGCGTGCGAATTTTACCGGCCATCCAAATAAAACCACCGATGGAAATTGCAATAATTACGGTGCATAGCACATAACCTATTGCCCAGGGCAGTATTTCAGGTTGAGTACCATGTTTTAACGCATTATCAACTTCATCGATAACCCCCTTGGTTAACAAGGGATAGGCGACTTCTACGCTGGCAGTGGCAACAGCAAAACCGGCTAAGCATTTAAGTTCGAATGGATAGCCTTTAGCGTAGCCAAAGAGCTTGCGCCACAAGTTTAGGTTAAGGTTTGCAGCCAGGTCTTTGTCGTCAAACCCATCATCGAAATTTTCGTCATCGTACATTTCAACTACCTTCAACGGTCAGGTTATTTGAGGTTAAATCCGCTGCAATGGATTCATCCAACGCACCTTGAATTTCACAAAGACGTCGATAGGTTCCTTCTTCAGCGCAGAGCTGCGCGTGGCTGCCGAGCTGTACACACCGCCCGTGTTCCAACACCATGATACGATCTGCATGCACTACCGAACTGAGTCGATGAGCTATGATGATGGTGGTGTGTTTGCCCTTACGTTTGCGTATTGCATCTAGAATCAGCTTTTCTGTGCCGGTGTCGATAGCCGATAATGAGTCGTCCAACACCAAAATGGGTGGGTCTTTCAATAGTGCGCGGGCGAGTGCCAAGCGCTGTCGCTGGCCGCCAGATAAGGTAACCCCTCGTTCTCCCACCATTTCATCGAAGCCGTCTGGGAATGCTTGGATAGATTCAAGTATTGCCGCCTCTTCGCACGCCTGAGAGATTTCATCCTGACGTGCATGAGGACGCCCGACCACCAGGTTTGCGATAATGCTACGGGAATACAAAAAAGGGTCCTGCATGACCACGCCGATTTGCGAACGCAACCAGAAGCGATCCAGTTCCGAGACTTCGTAGCCATCGAGACGAATGCTGCCTTTATACGGATAGAATCTGAGCAGTGCTCTGATCAGACTGGTTTTACCACTACCCGGAGGACCAACAATGGCTAGCGTCTCACCAGCTGGAATTTCTATGTCTAACTCTTGTATAACATCTTTGGGCACGGGTTCGTCGTTGTTAGTTGCTGGATAGGCAAAGCTTAAACCGCGGATGTCGATTGCGCCCTGTGCTCTGCCAGACGTAGGCTGCCATTGCTCAGGCTCCGGGTGGGCCTCCAGTATGTAGTTAACTCGACCTAACGAGATCACTGCTTTGCCGGTGTCCGTGAGCACGCGACCTAGCTGGCGTA
>QIGT01000012.1 GCA_003230835.1 Gammaproteobacteria bacterium | reverse complement strand
TAATGAAGATATGTATGGTCGGCGAGGGGGCTTTTGCCAACAAACATCTGGACGCCATTGCCTGTATCGATGGGGTCGAGGTGGTTTCTATTTGTGGGGGGATAGCGCAAGCCACTGCAGCGCTGGCTGCCGCCCACAACATTTCCCATTGGACGACAGATCTGCATGAAGCTTTGTCCCAACCTGGTATTGAAGCTGCAATACTGACTTCACCTACCGGCATGCATGCTCGTCAGGCGATACAAGTGATGCAAGCGGGTAAACATGTCCTCATCGAGATCCCCATGGCTGACTCACTGGCCGATGCCAGAGAGGTGGTGCAGGTGCAGCAGGAAACTGGTGTGGTTGCGATGGTGGATCATGTGCGGCGCTTTAACCCCTCTCACCAGTGGATTCACAGAAAAATTCTTGCGGGTGAGCTGAAGATCCAACAGATGGATGTCCAAACTTACTTCTTTCGTCGCACTAACACTAATGCCCTGGGGGAGCCCCGTAGTTGGACTGACCATCTCCTCTGGCACCATGCGTGTCATACGGTTGACCTGTTTCAGTACCAGACTGGGGAAGTTGCCTCCCAGGTACAGGGTTTGCAGGGGCCGATGCATCCCAGCCTCGGTATAGCCATGGATATGAGCATTGGGCTAAAAGTGCCATCCGGTGCGATATGCACGCTGTCGTTGTCATTTAACAATGATGCACCATTCGGAACATTTTTCCGTTATATCTGTGAGCAGGGCACGTACATAGCGCGCTACGACGATTTATTTGATGGGCGTGAAAACCCTATTGACGTCTCTAATGTTGACGTTTCAAGCAACGGTGTCGAGTTGGCTGATAGAGAGTTCTTTGCCGCGATTGCGCAGGGCCGTGAACCTAATGCTAGCGTAGAACAATGTCTCAGTGCGATGGTGACGCTAGATCAACTCGAGAAAATATTGGGGTAGAAAGTTGCACAAGCTCGTGTGAGGAAAAATTTGTTTGGGGAAAGCCTGTTTAAGGGAAAGATAGCTGCGTTGCAGATAACACCATCTACAGAGATGATGGGGCATCTGATCACTCAATTCTCCTGTTGTTGTGGATTTCTCGATAGGTACTGGGTGGGACCCCTTCGCGTTTTTTGAAAAATCTCGAAAAATATGCGGGATCCTTAAAGCCTAAGTTATAGGCGATAAGATCCAGTGGTACCTGGGTGTAGATTAGTTTGCGCTTTGCCTCGATCAGTACACGATTTTGAATTACTGATTTTGCGGTGATACCAACAGATTCTTTACACAGTCTATTGAGGCTGGAAACTGAAGTATGAAGGGCTACTGCGTACTGCTGAACTTTCCATTGTTTTCTGTATTGCTCTTCCAGAAGTACACGAAACCCCTTAAGCATATTGCTGCTTGGTAAGCTAACAGAGGCTTGTAATCGTCGCTGATCGAACTGTCGTTTTAGAGTGACTAAAACCATGCCTACCATCCATTCCAGCATGTGTTTGTAACCTTCTCCTGACTGCTGAAATTCTCTTGTAATCAGGCTTAGATACTGTCTGAGTTGATCAAAAAGTACATTTTCTCGTTGAAATTTGATGGTATGTGGTGAGCTGACCAGTTCTTCGAAATATTGCCGCGATTGCTGATACCGCGCTTCAATTAAAAGGGGTTCTGCAAGGGTCAGTACCACGCCTTGGGTATCGGGTCTGAAACGAAACCCATGTACAACCCCAGGCGGAACCGTGATGGCCCAACCACCTGACAGCGAGTGGGTTTGTTCGTCCAACTGCAGTTCAAGTTGTCCATCAAATACGCACAACAACTGAAACATGTTGTTATGCCGATGTGGCTTAATCAGCCAGCCAATCTCCTTGCTTCGCGCTGCAATGTCTTCAATGTGAACAAATCCTGGGTCTTTGCTGACGATCGACTCGCCATACAGACCGAAGTGCGGAATGCCATCTGTGGATTGAATTTGCAGAGCGCGTTTCATCACCGAATAGTACTCGATGGATTGTAAGAATATCGTACTTCTTTGACCAAAAAGTGCAAGTCATTGTGTAATAAGTGAATTCTTTTTTTTTCCGCGTAGTAGGAATATGGTTAGACATGCAAGAACAAAAATAAACACGTTAAAGGCGAGTGGATGAAGATAATTAAAGCCCAGGTCGCTGTTATTGGCGCTGGCCCCTCCGGTTTGTTATTGGGGCAGTTGCTGGCCAAGCAGGGCATCAGTAATATTATCCTAGAGAAAGTGACAGGTGAGTACGTGCTGGGACGAATCCGAGCGGGCATTTTAGAGCAAGGCTTTGTTGATCTTGTGCGTGAGGCAGGTGTTGTTGATCGTATGGTGGCAGAGGGTGAAGTACACGAGGGTTTCAATATAGCGATTAATGGTCACTGTGTACGGATCGACATGAAGAAGTTGAGTGATGGCGATTCGGTGGTGTGTTATGGCCAGGTTGAAATTACCAGAGATCTGATGGAAGCTCGGCAAGCCGCCGGCCTATCTACCTATTATGAAGTAGAGGGTGTTAAGCTTAAAAATGTGACCTCAGACAACCCCTCCGTTACCTATACACATGCAGGTGAAAAGTACGAGTTGCAATGTGATTACATCGCCGGCTGCGACGGCTTTCACGGCGTCTCCCGCCCGACCATTCCTGCAGAACTTCGCATCGAACATGAGCGTATTTATCCCTTTGGTTGGTTGGGTGTTCTGAGTGACACGCCACCGGTTAGTGATGAGTTGATCTATTGCAAACATCAGCGAGGTTTTGCTTTGGCCAGCATGCGCTCAGCAACACGTTCTCGATACTATATTCAGGTGCCGTTGAGTGACCGCGTTGAAGACTGGCCAGATGATGCTTTTTGGGACGAACTCAAAAAGCGCTTGCCACCGGAAGCGGCCGCACGTTTGGTCACTGGTCCAAGTATAGAGAAGAGTATCGCCCCGCTGCGTTCATTCATTTGTGAGCCAATGCAGTACGGGAATTTGTTTCTGGTGGGTGACGCGGCTCATATCGTGCCACCAACCGGAGCGAAAGGACTTAATCTAGCTGCGTCGGATGTTGCCACGCTCTACAAAGTACTTCTAAGGGTTTATAAAGAAGGTGATAAAGAATGCATCAAACAATATTCGGAGATTGCCTTACGTCGTGTGTGGCACGGTGAGCGCTTTTCCTGGTGGATGACCAATATGTTGCACAACTTTGATGACATGGGTTCACATGACTTGGAAGGTGCAACGTTTGCGCGATTCATGGAATCTGAACTCAGTTACTATCTGGCGTCCCAGGCTGGCCAAAAAGTTATTGCAGAGCAGTACGTTGGTTTGCCGTATGAAGAACTAGCGCCACTGGATACCCGTTCGTAGTGATTAGTTAAATCACACAAATTGCAGGATTGAAAAATGAGTGCCTCAAAAAATTCCGCTGCCGACCCAACAAGTGTTTTTCCGACAAGCAATATCGATCCATATTCTGACGAGTTTCTGTCGAATCCATATCCTTATTTCGAGGAGATTCGCTCCCTTGGACCTTTGGTGAGGCTAGAGAAATACGATTGCCTGGTGACCGCCGACTATGGCGTTGTCAATGAAGCATTAAGAAATCATGAGGTGTTTTGTTCTTCCGGTGGCGTTGGACTAACTAATTTTCATAAAGAAAAACCATGGCGGCCGCCAAGTCTTGTGCTAGAGACCGACCCTCCTGAACATACCAGCTCTCGTCAGATTTTGAGCAAAGTGTTAAGCCTACCAGCCCTAAAAACACTGCGTGATAAGTTCGAGCAGGAAGCTGAACGGTTTGTTAGTGAAGTGATCACATCCGGAGCGTTTGATGCGGTGACAGATCTTGCTGAAGTTTATCCTCTTAAGGTTTTTCCTGATGCTGTTGGCTTGCCTACGCAAGGTCGAGAAAATCTACTCCCCTATGGAAGTATGGTGTTTAATGCGTTGGGGCCACGTAATCATCTTTTTGAGGTGGCTTTCGAGAATGCAAAACCTGTTCAAGAATGGATTTTGTTTCACTGTCGCAAAGAAAACCTTTCTGCAGACGGCCTGGGAGCTCAAATTCACCGTCTTGCTGAGGAAGCAGGTGTGCCGGAGGAAAAAGCCTGTCTGTTGGTTCGATCTGTTCTCTCCGCAGGCCTCGATACGACGGTAAACTCTATAGGCAGCGCTCTATACTGTTTTGCGAGGTATCCGCAGCAGTGGCAGGCCCTCACCGAGGATGTGTCGTTAGCCAGAAACGCTTTTGAAGAAGTGATTCGCTTTGAAGGCACTGCACATTCGTTCTACCGTACAACAACCCAGGCGGTCACCATAGCTGGAATGGCCATCCTCGAGGGTGAGAAAATACTTGTTTGCTTAGCGGGCGCCAATAGGGATCCGCAAAAATGGCAACAACCCGATCAGTTCCTAATTAGTCGTGACTGCCGAGGCCACGCGGGGTTTGGTATAGGTATACATGCTTGCGTTGGCCAAATGATTGCACGAATGGAGGGTGAGTCGGTATTAAAAGCGCTCGCCAAACGAGTCAAAACAATCAAACTAGCTGGAGAACCTGTGCGTAGGTTCAATAATTCCCTACGGGGCTTGGCTAGTTTGCCCGTCGAGGTTGAATTGATATGAAGCTTGTGGGGCGTGAAATGAGCCAGATTAACATCGTGTCACCCATGAGCGGGGAGTTTGAAGTAGGAAGTTTGCCATGGTAAAGGTCATGTACATAGAAGCAGACGGTCGTGAGTATGAGGTCGAGATCGCGGCAGGAGATACTGTCATGCAAGGTGCCGTTGATCACTTGATTAGCGGCATTCTTGCCGAATGCGGCGGTTCTTGCAGTTGCGCTACCTGTCATTGTTATGTTGATGAGGCTTGGGTTACCAAAATTCCTGACCCTTCCGATACCGAAGAAGATATGTTGTCTGCGGTTGAGGAGCGCAAACCCACCAGCCGTCTGAGTTGCCAAATAACGATGACCGATGGATTGGATGGATTGGTGGTCAGGTTACCGGAATCTCAGTATTAACTACTAAAGGTAAGGGCACCACATTCATCAAAGGCGCACCCGCGCGGGTGCGCCAAACGATGTTTTAACGTTGCCGCGCGAGGAGCTACTATCTGTGCGATCTAGAATTCGTAACCTACGGTAACTCCCCAAGTTCGAGGCGGTAGATAAGTTACAGCGATGGACCGACTTGTGGCAATGGCAAAATTTCCGGATTCAACTAATTCGTCAGTTAAATTCTTGCCCCATACTTCGGCTGTCCATTGCCCATCGGGTGAGGTATAGCGGACTCTTGCATCAAATATGGTATATGCATCTTCAGATAAAATGTCATTGTTGAATTCACTGAAAAAGACCTCGCCCTTATACGAAAGGTCACCTGAGAAGGTGAGTATTCCGCTATTTTGCAGATAGATGTCGTATGTACCGTTCAAATTCCCAGCAAAATCAGGAGATTGCCTCGCAGAGTTACCGCTGATGTCCACGGTGACGTTACCGCCGCCTATGTTGCCTATGTCAGTTGGGTCTGAGGTTAAAAAGCTGCCATATTCTGTATCTTGATAACTCAAGTTAGCGCTGATAGTTAGTGCTTCAGTGACTGCCCATAAGGCTTCTAGCTCAAGCCCTATACCATCTTGTGTTGTGGCGTTTTCAAACACCGTGATAAAACCTGTTGGGCCACCAGGAAGCGTCCGATCCAATTGAATGTCGGTGACCTCATAGCTGTAGGCTGCGATATTAACAACGAATCGTTCACTGAAGGTGGTTTTCAGACCAAATTCGTGGTTCTCAATGGTTTCCGGGTCAATGATGTTAGCTGCATTGGCGCCTACCTGACCTGAACCGGCTTTGAAGCCCTGGGAGTATGTGTAGTAGATCAGAGTATCGTCGTTAGCGCGCCACTCAATACCAAGTTCGCCGGTGGTGTCGCTAAAACTATCATCATCGCGAAACATTGGGGTGAGCAGTAAATCGCCTCCGCCTGGTAACGCACCTGCTATCCAGATGCGATTATTGTTGACAATACGACGGTCATCACTGGTGTAGCGAATGCCGGCCTTAATAGAAAGTTGCTCACTAATATCGAAGATGCCGTTCAAATAGGCCGCGTAAGAATCTGTGTCCGCGTTGCCGACAAGTTGTACACGCTTTTCTGTACCACCTGCAAAACTACCCCCGACCCTGAGTGCATCAAGCAAATTGAGATTCAGAAAATCTTCTGTGAAGTAGTAGAGTCCACCTGTTGCACGCACGCGATCAGAAGAGTAACTGAGCTGAAGTTCCTCGCTTATAGTGCGGGAATCAAACACAAACTCTTGGAAGATGCTAGTCGTCACCGCAGAGACATCTAAATCTTGATAAATGGCGAGATCTGTTTGGCGATAGTTAAAAATGTTTTTAAGCGCCCAGTTGTCATTAATTTGCCAGTCTAGCGTACCCGTAATGGAGAAAGTTTCTCGGTCGTTTTGCGGGTCAATATCGGAAGCAAATCCACGCTCTCCAGTGGGATAGCCGCCAATACCCAGTGCCACAGCTCCAGGGTTTGTCGCACCTGGAAAGGTTTCGCGCTTGAAGTAGAAAGCGTTGGCAGCGTCGAGCTCGGTGCCATACTCAGCAGACAGCAAGAAGTCGACATTGTCGGTGACATCAAACAGCAGTTGCCCACGAAAGGATTGCTTATTGGTGTCGTCAACGTCATTTCCGGTGGCCTGATTTGTGCTGTAACCCTCTTGTCGAACAATCGACTGGAAGGCGAATCGTCCTAACACTCGATCGGTTATCCTGCCACCCACGG
This sequence comes from Gammaproteobacteria bacterium, assembly GCA_003230835.1. Lineage (GTDB taxonomy): Bacteria > Pseudomonadota > Gammaproteobacteria > Pseudomonadales > Azotimanducaceae > UBA4421. The sequence goes on along the minus strand of QIGT01000012.1, from coordinate 4,300 downwards.
CACCTTCAGCTTGAAACAAGCCGAAATCCCCAGCGCTCACGCGGATATTTCCTGTCAATTCTTCGGTCGGCTTAACGCTGACCAAGTTGATGGTGCCGCCGGTTGCATTGCGGCCGTATAAAGTGCCCTGTGGACCACGCAACACTTCCGCTCGTTCCAGGTCAAAAAATGAAAATAGCTGTGCGCCGGGTTGGGCAATGATCGCGCCATCCACATACAAGGTCACCGATGGATCAACATTGGCAAATACGGTATTGAGGCCCAGACCGCGTATGAATAAGTTGGCGTATCCAAAAGTAGTGCCTATAGTGACACTGGGCACATAGTACTGCAGCCCCAACACGTCGGTGATGCCGGCGTCAGCAAGGCGGTCTGTACCCAAAGCCGTCACGGCTGTGGAAACATCCTGCAAGTTTTGTTCACGTTTCTGCGCTGTGACGACAATTTCTTCAAGCAGTGCAGCCGTGGCGGTAGTTGGCAACAAACCGATTGCTATCGCAAGCGCAGTGCAGCCAATTTTTGTAGTCAATTTATTTAGAAGCATACGTCTCTCCATCCGACGTGATGTGCAGGGCCAGACCATAGGCTTTCCGCAAGCAATAAATGAATTCATTTATCAAGCACTGGCTTGTACTTCTTCGTCACGGCCAAAGGCTCGGTATTGTGTTAGTCGGTAGGATTAGGAGTAAGAATCTGCGTGTTTAAGAGCCTTGTCGCAAGAACCTTGTCGCAAGTAAAAGAAGGCTTTGGTTACTTTTGTTCGTCATAACCAAGAACTTGTCTAAACTCATCTGGGACCGGTAAGGTTGTTGTGAGTTTGATATTTGTTCCGCCTGTATTCCCGATGGGTACCTTACCTAACGCAGAGGCCACAATGCCGCCCGGAATTCTAATCAGTTGGCCGACTACTTCTTTAAGGTTTCTTGTTCTTATGCCCACAAAAAGCATCCATATATGGCAACGGGTGTGTGGTACGACGTAGAGTTGGCCCAAAACATGGGCGCGCTCAAGATGATGAAAAGATTTTTCGAACTGGCCTTGGGAGAAGCAACGTTTGGCTAGAGACATTTCTTGGTTAAAAACTTTTTTGAGACTTTCACCCATACCCATACCCTTGCTCCTTAGTTGCGGTGATCAGTTGTGGTGATTCCAGCTATACATGCCACCTTGTATCTCGATCACGATAGCATTGCGCAAAGAACAAAACACGCGCTATAGAGGCTTATGGTTTGCTGGACAAAAAGTACAAGCCAGTGCTTGATAAATGAATTCACTTTGTAGCTATGGAGAGACTATGTTGATGGATTGTAGAAAAATTTACCTACCGGAGCCGCAGATAATGAAACGTTCCCTAACTTTACGTGTCGTGACCATAGGTGCGTTGATAGTCATGTCTTCCACCGCTTACGCACGAGATATTGGTTTTGATGACATGAGTTTTTTTGTGACCAGTGTCGGCTTGGGTAAAGGCGGCGATCTTGGTGGCCTGAAAGGTGCAGATACACACTGTCAGAAGCTTGCCGAAACCGCTGGGGCCGGTGATCGAGAATGGCGCGCGTACCTCAGCACAGAGATTGACGGTGGCCGTGGCGAAAGTGCACGTCTGCGTATCGGCAATGGGCCTTGGTACAACGCTGCAGGTATTCTAATTGGTGCTAATCCTACGGATCTACACCTCTACAACCGGACGATCACCCAATACACGGCATTGGACGAAAACGGCAAGCAGATTGGTGCGCGTGATGAAACTCCCCCCCGTCATGATATCCTCACAGGTTCTCAGGAAGACGGAATGTCCTTCTGGCCTGACGATGAAGATCAGACGTGCAACAACTGGACCAGTAGTGACAAAGGCAGCGCCATGGTTGGGCATCATGATCGTTATGGATTTGGCAATTTGTCGTGGAATTCATCACATCAGAGCATCAGTTGCAGTCAGGCGGATTTGATCCGTTCCAGTGGTGATGGCTTGTTTTATTGTTTTGCTGCGGATTGAAACCCACAGCACGATACACTCATCACTCAAGTAACGGAGCCCTGATGCCAAATAAAAAGATGTCAAATGGAACTTCTTTTTGGGCCCACGCACATGTGCGTGTCCTATCGTTAGGACTTCTGTTCACGCTGTCTTTGCCGTTGGGTGCTGAGACTCTACTCATTACATCTGCCCGCCTGCTTGACGTGTCAACAGGGCGTATATCACAAAACGCCCAGGTGTTGGTAGTCGATGGCAAGATCGCCAGTATCAATCCAGATTCGGTACCTGCCGACGCCCGACTCATCGAGCTTGGTGATCGCACGTTGCTGCCCGGCCTGATTGATTCGCATGTTCATCTGACTTCTAGTGGCGCAAACTTCCGCGCCCAGATACTTACGGAAAACGCTGCCGAAGCGGCATTGCGTGGTGCCCAGAGTGCACAGGTAACTCTTATGGCGGGATTCACCACTGTGCGTGATCTTGCGCAGCTTATACCCAGTACTACGCTGATAGCAGTAGCGCTGGAGGATGCATCTAACAAGGGTTGGATTGCAGCTCCACGCATTATTACTGCCGGACATGCACTGAGTATTACCGGAGGACAAATCGACCCATCGATGTGGGTCGCCAGCGCGGAAGGCGTATTGGAACTGGGCCCCGCATACGGTATAGCAGATGGCATTGATGAAGTGATCAAAGCGACTCGGTATCAGATCAAACACGGTGCCAGGGTCATTAAAATAGCGGCGACAGCGGGGATTATGACGCAGCAGGAAGGCATCGCGACACAACAGTATTCAGAGGCGGAAATCCGTGCGGTGGTTGAAGAAGCAGGTCGCCATGGCATTCGCGTCGCGGCCCACGCGATGGGCGCGAAGGGTATCAACGCAGCAGTTCGTGCCGGGGTTGCATCGATTGAGCATGGCTGGATGCTCGATGGTGAAAGTATTCGTCTGATGAAAAAGAATGGCACCTACCTTGTGCCTACAACTAGCATGTTAAGCAGGATTTCATTTGACAGTATGCCCGCGTCAGTGCGGGCCAAGGCTGAGGTGGTGTTCCCGTTAGCCAAAGAAAGCCTGATCAAGGCCTTTCGTTCCGGGGTAAAAGTAGCCATGGGTTCAGATGCTTCTGTGATTCCCCACGGGGAAAACGCCACAGAGATAGTGGCCATGGTTGATTTGGGCATGGCTCCTCTACAGGCTATACAGGCAGCAACGCTAAACGCCGCGGATCTACTAGGCAAGTCAGACCGAGGGCGCGTAGAGGTCGGCATGCTGGCTGACCTGGTGGCTGTCGATGGCAACCCTTTAGAAGACATAACCACTTTGTTGGACGTTGTATTTGTAATGAAAGGCGGAGAGATCTACAAGCAACCTTAGAAATGGAGAAGCCAGCTAGCCATGTGGACTTTGCATCATCCCAGGATGAAAAGGTTCGAAGCGCTGGTTTTTCTGACAGCGTTTTGATATCAAATGGGCAGAGTTTTCTACGCTGATTGCCGTGATAAAGCTGTCGCGCCCACAAGAGGTGGCGAAGCTCCTTTCATCTATATAGAGTCTCTTTATTAGGATTAAACCAAGCCGAAGCAAGGGAGATAAATATGAGAGCTGTTTCGCTGATCTTACTGATACTCGGTACCACGATCTATATGCTCGCTGTCGCTGAGGAAAAACCCGCAAAAAGCGAACCGGTGGGTATTACCTCGAACAAGATGGCCGTGACGGTCACTCACCGTGGCAAATCGGTGCAGATTGTGCGTAATCCCAACAATGCTAATACGGTGAAAGCAGACTATGCAATCACGTCTCGTGCCTGTCCGCCGTTTTGCATTTTGCCCATGCAACTGGCCCCGGGTATAGAGACGATTGGTGAGTTGGAAATGCTGAACTATCTTGTTGGTGCCAGTAACAACCCTGATATTTTGGTGATCGATTCACGCACTTCCGACTGGGTAGCAAAAGGAACCATACCCGGTTCTATCAGTATTCCGTGGACACTATTGAACCTTGAAACCTCGGATCCGCTGACCATTAGCGACATCATGGAGTCGAAGTTCGGCGCTGTACAATTGGACGAGTTGTGGGATTTTGGTCAGGCTAAGACGCTGGTGCTGTTTTGCAACGGTATGTGGTGTGGTCAATCACCACGTAATATTCGTACGCTGCTGCGTTACGGCTTTCCAGCACAAAAGATCAAATGGTACCGCGGCGGCATGCAAACCTGGGAGGTTTTAGGTTTGACCACCGTTGCTGGTGGTCCACCCGATTACTAATCACGTTGTGCTTACATCGTATTACTAAAAGTCAGGCGACTCTTAGT
>QIGT01000481.1 GCA_003230835.1 Gammaproteobacteria bacterium | reverse complement strand
CCATCGTGCCTGGGTTTTGGGATCCTTTTGTTGTGTTTCTGCAACGTCCTGAGCTTGCAATAGATCCTCGGTTTCGCACCAACGATGATCGTATGGCTCATCGTGACGCGCTTCGAAATATAATCGCAGAGACGCTTGTAACGCTTTCGAAAGAGCATATTGAAAGTCGGGCCGAGTCTTGCCGTGTACCGCTTGGAGTTGTGAAAACATTCTCAGAAATCCTCAAGGATCCGCACTTAGATCAACGTCAATTTTGGGAAGAAATAGACACGCATGTTACTGCCACTAGCGTGCGTTCTCCTGGGCTGTCTTTTAAGATCGATGATGAAGTGAGAACCTCGCTTACACTAAACGACACCGAAAACAGCCATGTTTAGAGGGAATTGAATGAAGGCAATGAAGGTAAAGGACTAATGGTCAATGGACCTCTAAAGGGCATAAAAATTCTCGACCTAACCCATGTGTGGGCGGGTCCGTTAGCCGTGCGTTTTTTGGCAGATCTAGGCGCGCAAGTGGTTTGTGTGGAAGCCCCATCAAGCAGAGGGCCGCGGGTTTTTCCTTCTTCACCGATTGGTGGATGGATGGGGGGTGTGCCTGGCGATGAACCGTGGAATGCCAACGCAGCGTTTAACAAACTTATGCGCAATAGACAAAGTCTTTGCGTTGATATGAAACAACACAGTGGGCGTTCGACATTCTTACAACTAGTCGCTGTGGCCGACGTAGTCATTGAAAATTTCAGCGCACGAACCATGCCTTCGTTAAGGTTGGACTATGATGTTTTGCGCGAAGCCAACCCAAACATCATCTATGTCACTATGCCGGGATTTGGTAGCACAGGACTATATAAAGACCGAGTCGCGTTTGGCCCCACTGTGGAAGCCATGTCTGGCCTCGCTTGCATGTTTGGCTATGGTTTGAATCAACCACGCAACACTGCCATGGCTTTGTTAGATCCGATAACAGCAACCAATTCAGCCGCCGCGGTAGTGACCGCGTTGCGGCGCAGGCAGCGCACAAACAGGGGTTGTCGTGTAGAGTTGTCGTTGCATGAGGGTGGTGTGGCATATAGTGGGCCGTGGTTAATCGATGAACAACTAGGTAATGTGCCACGTTGCATTGGAAATCGACATCCAGGCATGGCGCCGCACGGAATTTATTCGTGCGATACCGAGCAAGCTGGTGAAAGTTGGATCGCTGTAGCCTGTGCGAATGACCATGAGTGGAGGGCCCTATACCCGCTGATCGATGCGCACGGAAGGGTGCTGAATCGGAGTTGGTCACTGTCCCAGCGAATCACGCATCACGATATTGTTGACGAGTGTCTGAGTCGTTGGACAGCTTCACAAAGTAGTCAACAAGCAACGACCAAGCTACAACAAGCCGGCGTGAGTGCTGGCCCCGTCAATACTGCGCCGGACATGATTGCAGACGAGCAAGTCACGGCGCGCAATTTCTTCGTAGATTACGAGTCCCATGGCATTCCTATGCCAGGCAATCCAGTTAAAATGTCGGAGCTAAACACCCACGAGTGGACAGCAAGTCCTGACTTGGGTGCCGACAATGCAGATGTTCTTAAGCGCTGGCTAAACTATGACAACAGTCAGATCCAAGCCCTAGAGGAAGCCGGCGTCATTATGGATGCGCCCCCGGTATAGGTACTGTTCGGCTCGAGTCGGCTGCTAGCTGGTCTTGCTTTTAAAGGCGTAGAGTGTGCGACCTCTGGCGCATAGCGTGCCGTTGGTATCGGTGATATCAACTTCCACCAACGAAAGTTGCCGGCCTCGTTTGATGACATTTGCATCGGCAAATATCTGATTGCCGTGGGATTGGCGTAAATAGGTGATGCTGAGCTCAGCAGTACCCGCAGGTACTTCGCCTTCTCTCATCTTTGAGAACATAGCCACCAACATGACAATGTCGACCATGGCAGCTAACACACCCCCGTGCACACTGCCGCCTATTCCTGCGGGCGTGTTTTCATCCTTTGTCAGAACAATTTTGCCGTAGTCGGGCTGACGCTCTACAACGGTGATGCCAAGCATCTTGTGATAAGGCTTAGCGTCAAATTCGGTTTTAAAATCTGCAAAGTCATCGCTCATTTATATTCCTCAAATTTTACTTGTATAGGAGGCTGAGTTGTAGTGTAGTACACAACTACTACAGTACATCGCTATAGGATTTCTGCTCCATGAATGACTGGGACGATAACACTCCAATCTATTTGCAACTACGCAATACCGTAGTCCGGCAAATCGTTCAGGGGAGATTTGCGGAAGGGGAGGTTGTGCCTTCTGTTCGCCAGGTGGCGGCGGATGAAAAAATAAACCCGATAACAGTATCTAAGGCGTATCAGATGTTAGTTGATGAAGGACTTCTAGAAAAACGACGCGGTGTGGGAATGTTTGTTTGCCCAGGGGCACAGGCTAAATCCCTTGATTCTGAAAGGAAAGCGTTCATCGCTGAAGAGTGGCCCCGAGTTGTAGAGCGCATCGAATTGTTGGGACTAGACCCGCGCCAATTGCTGAAAGGGAGAGACTAGTGGCGATTATTGAAGCACATGGCCTGGTGAAGTCTTATGCCGACGTTAACGCACTAGATGGATTCGACCTAACGGTTGAAAAAGGCCGCATCGTTGGTCTGATAGGTGCAAATGGATCGGGTAAAACCACTGCTTTGAATACCATACTGGGGTTGAACGCGCTGGATACAGGCAACATCAGTGTTATGGGTTTAGACCCCATTCGAAACCGTGCGCAATTGATGGAATCTGTGGCGTACATCGCTGATACCGGCATCTTGCCTAAGTGGATGCGGGTTTGTGACCTGCTGAGTTACGTTGCTGATGTCCACCCTCGCTTTGATCGCAGTATTGCCCAGGCGCAGTTGGCTAACACAGAGATCAATTTGTCTAAGCGGGTCAGAGTTCTGTCTAAAGGTATGCATGTACAGCTTCACCTAGCCATCGTGCTGGCTATTAATGCCGAGCTGATGGTATTGGATGAACCTACGTTAGGCCTCGACATCCTTTATCGCCAACGATTCTACGATGCAATACTCAATGACTACTTCACCGAAGATCGAAGCATTTTGGTGACCACCCATGAAGTGCGAGAAATTGAACACATTCTTACAGATGTGATTTTTATTCATAAAGGCCGCACTTGCCTGAGTCTGGAGATGTCTGAAATTGCGAGTCAATACACAAAGTTGACGGCTTCAGAGTCTACAACGCTGCCGGCAGAACCGATACTACGGCATCGAACCCTCGCGGGTATGGAGTTCATCTTTAGAGGTATTGATCGAAGTTTGTTAGAAGATTTAGGCAAGGTGGCAACGCCGAATCTCGCTGAGCTTTTTGTGGCCATCGTGGAGGGTAACTAATGCGAAAATTTAACGCACTATTGATGCGCGAATGGTTAGAACATCGCAACTCGTTCTTTTGGGGGCCAGTGGTGGTGTTAGCCATCATTGTCCTTGCGGGACTTTTTGTATCGTCTTTTGGCGATCGCTTCACTGCAGAGTTCAGCAACAGTTTACCCCAAGCCGCTGCAGCAGAAGGTTTGGATGTTGCTGGCAGTACTGATGAAGAACTCAGTTTGAAGTTGCGTGCATTTTTGAACGGTATCGCAGAGCCGTTTTATTGGGTGTTGTTAGTGGTCACTTTTTTCGCCTTGATCGGCTGCATTCATGATGAGCGAAAAGACAGATCTGTTTTGTTCTGGAAGTCTATGCCCGTCAGCGACTGGCAATGTGTGGTCAGTAAGCTTGTTTTTATTGTCTGGGTTGCACCACTTTTCACCATAGCCGCGATTGTATTGGCGCAATTTTATGCGCTTGTTATTGGATCCCTTCACGTGGAAGACGGTATGGGGAGCAGGGTTTGGAGTCAGAGTGGCTTGGTGCTTAAACCGTTTATGTTGTTGGTCGGATATTTCTTGCAGAGTTTGTGGGCCTTGCCTCTGTATGCATGGATATTGTTGGTTTCGTCCTGGGCCAAACGCACACCAATAATGTGGGTAATCGGCATCCCGGCAGGGTTGTCTATATTGGAACGCATATTTTTCGAGAGTCACTACCTCAGCAACGCCATCGCACGGCACCTCAGCCTACGCGGCCTGCCGCGTGGCGATGGAGACTTTTCGGTGCAGCTCAGTGTGCTTGCAGATGCGGGGTTGTGGCTGGGTTTGCTTGTGTCTGCAGTGTTGCTGGGGGCGACTATCTATCTGCGTCGGCGTAACAACGAAATTTAGAAAGACTATAATGGATTGTTGGGGCTATGCTCTGGCCGCGCAGTAACTAGCCTGCATGTAACTCAGGGTAGTTTGGGTTCCACAGTCCATGCTCGAGTTGATGGGTAACTTCTGCGCTGGTTGTATTGGCGGTTCCATCATTGATCGCTTGATCTGCAACCGCTTGCGCAACCTGTTTGGTGACTTCGCGAAGCCGCTCAACTTCTGGGTAGAGCATGCCTTTTGCTAACTCGTCATCTGTCAGAGCATTTGCACAAGCCTGGGCTGCTGCAGTAACCATGGCATCGGTGACCACGGTGCTATTGGATAACAAAGTACCCAATCCAAGGCCAGGAAAGATGAAAACATTGTTCCCCTGGCCGATCTGGAAAGTTTTGCCTTGGTAGTTTACTGGGCTAAAGGGGCTGCCGGTTGCAACCAGTGCTCGCCCATCTGTCCAACGGATAAGGTCTTCGGGTGTGGCTTCTGAGCGGTCGGTGGGGTTTGAAAACGGCATAATAATGGGGCGTTCGCAAAATCCTAACATGCTGCTCGTTATGGATTCAGTAAAGACCCCAGTCTGGCCTGAGGCGCCTATGAGTACAGTAGGTTTGTATTGTTTTACCACATGTTCTAGTTGTCGTTGCTTGGCATCACCAAGCCCAAACTCATCTGCTTGAGTTTTGCTCCAAGCAAGATCAGCCTTATAAGCATCTCGAAATGGTTGGTCATCAACCAACAAACCCTTGCTGTCGAGTACGGCAACAGTTCTGGCGACCTGGTCGTCGGGCATGTTTTCACTGCGCATCGCCGCACGAATTTGATTGGCTATCCCCATGCCTGCAGCACCGGCGCCGTGAATGACAATTCTTTGATCTAGTAGTGATTGCTGGTTGATTTTTAGCCCACTGAAGATACCCGCAAGAGCCATAGCGCCCGTGCCTTGGATGTCATCGTTGAAGGACAAAACGCGATCGCGATGACGGTTTAGCAAGGTCAGCGCGTTGTCTTTGCGAAAATCTTCCCACTGCAGCAGGGCTTCTGGGCATATCATCCGTACCGCGTCTACAAATTCATCGATGAACTCTTGATACGGCTCACCCGATATTCGATTTTCTCGCCAACCAAGGTATAACTCATCTTGCAGTAAGGTTTCGTTGTTGGTGCCAATATCAAGGCTAATCGGCAAGGTTTCTGCTGGTGGAATGCCAGCGCCAGCGACATAAAGGGCCAGTTTACCTACGGATATGGCCATGCCGCCGGCACCTTGGTCGCCGATACCCAATATCGATTCATTATCTGTGGCGACAATCAGTCGTATGGTTTTGCCACCTACAGCGTTGGCTAACACTTCTGCGATACTGCCTCGCATGCCTGGGTTTATCCACACCCCGCGTGCGCGTTGAAAGACACGGCTAAAGTTCTGCGTCGCTAGACCTACGGTCGGTGTATAAACGATGGGCATCAGCTCAGCCATATTGTCCATTAAGACACGGTAGAACAGATGTTCATTGCGATCTTGAAGTGCCGCAAAGTTCACATACTTGTCCAGCGGGTCGCGAAAGGCATCTAGTGCTTTTTTGGCGCGATCTACCTGATTCTGAATTGAGCTGATGCGCGGCGGCAGTAAGCCGTGCAGACCGAAGTCATCCCGCTCTTGCAAGGAAAACGCGCTACCTTTGTTCAGTAACGGGTCTTGTATAAGTGTGCTCCCACGCTTTTGCGTAGTCATGTGGCCGTGAGAAGAGAGACTAGATGGCATTCGATTTGTAACTTTTTATCTAGATGGCTGAACCGGCGCGCATCATAACGCGCCTGTAGCGCAATGCACCAGTACCTAAAATAACCTGAATGGTGGCCATAGGGTGTGCCCGCCGGTCCGGCTGCGCCTAATTCTGCGATTCCCCAAGTAGCTCCTAACTGCTCGCGTGCCTTGGCCGCAAACTTCATCACCATCGCTTGGGTCAGTGGTTTTAAGCCTTCTACATCGTCGCGGCTAATCCGTAGTAGCTGTTTGCGAGACTCTAACGTGTAGATGACGCAGCCGCCTTTGAAAAACGCTGAAGCGCCAGGAACGGCAAGTAGGCAAGCAGAGATTAAACCCGCAGTGGAAGACTCTGCGACCGCTACCGTTTGTTTCGCGCCGATCAAGGTGGCCGCTAGAGAAGTTGAAAATTCAGTTAAATTGTTCATGTCTGTTAGGATCTACCTTTATTAGGTCGGCAGTCAAATATGATGCAAACAATGGATAAGGCCAGGTGACTCACGGCTTAAAGAAAGTGATGTTGGTCGGTGGTATGGGTAGCTTCGGGCGCAACATCCAGCGTCACTTAATCGCCAGCGGAGTGAGCACCCTTAGCGTTGACCGAGATGCTCAGGCAGATGTGGTTTGTGATGTAGAACGAGACGGGCAGCCTCTTGTTGATGCCTTGGCCCAGGTTGATGTGGTGTTGTTGTGCACCCCAGAAGCCATAGCCATAACCACACTTTCAATCATAGATACGCATATTACTGCGCAGCAACTGGTGGTTGATATTTGCTCGGTGAAATCTAAGATCTGCGCATTTGCTCAAGAACATGGTGTTGTTGGTGAGTATATGAGTGTGCATCCCATGTTTGGTCCAGAGCGTGAATTTGCTGGTAGCAATGCGGTATGTATTGAGATTCGAAGCGGGGAGAAGTCGCGGCGCTTTCGGCAGCTACTCACTCAATGGGGTATTCATGTCATTGAAACGGATGCAAAAACTCATGACCAGGTGGCCAGCCTTGTTCAAGTTTTTACCCATGCGGTACTTTGTACGTTTGCTAATGCAAGAACTCAGTTCGACATCTCGCCAGACTTGGTGGCGGCGTTCGCAACCCCTGTGTTCAGTGATTTGGAGAAGGTGTCGCAAGGATTGGTGGCAGAAGATCCATTGCTGTATCACAATATCCAATCCTCTAATCCGTGGGCTGCACAAGCTAGAGATAAGTTGTTAGACGCTACACGCGAAACTGTAGAAATTCTCGCTGCCCAAAACCCAGACTTGATGGTTGAGCTGTTTGAGCGTGTACGAATGCCAAAGACCTAACCAGAGGCTCCCTAACCAAAATAGTCTACTGACGAATAGGTTTTGGGTGTAGCGATCAACCGGCGTGGCGAGTTCTTCGTATGGGCAAAACTCAGCACATCTTTTTGGATAATCTCAACACTTTCAGGCGTCGTGTAAAAGCGCTCGCGCAAATCTTCGGTGCTGGCAAATCCACACAAGGCAAAACCGTCTATGTCGGGGCCAGATATTTTGTGTACAACACTCAGCTGAGCGTAGTGGGTCATATGTATGTGGTGTTCTAAAGCCAGTGGGGCGTGTACATCTCGCCAATGGGCATCACATTGTTGATGGTTTTTATCGGCGTGATGCAACATTGGAAACAGCCCAACGATGTTGGGTACGCCTGGTTTTATGATGCGTCGACAGATCACGTACAAACCTACATCTGCAATGTTATCGAATATTTCGAGGTTGTCTGTTACCCCTGTAACAAGTGCCTGAAAGGGTAGTTTCGATGCATTAGGTCGCTCATCGATATAGGTGGTACCTGAAATTACCTGGGCAAGTTCAGTTGCGGCGGCGACATCGAAAGTGGTAGCTGCAAACTCTAATGTGTGCATAAAATTAACTCGATACTATGTTACACCCACACATAGTAACAAATAAGTACTAGGGATTAAGGGCTAGGGATTAAGCGGTTTGCAACCATGGCCAGCTATCAGGCTAGCGAAGCGGCTACGTTTTTCGCGATCAGCGTCTCTTTGTGTCCACCAGGTGACGTGGGTATTTTTGCTGGCATTGTGTGCAAGTGTAATACCCCACATAGGATCTACTTCGTTTGGAATCATCGAGTAGCGTATATCGGTCACGCGTTGACTGGTAGCGTTTGTCTGTTGCAAAGGGGTTAGATAGTCGTGGGAAAACCATCTAAACCGAGCTAGATCTTTGGCTTGCTGGTCGCCTTGGGCAAGAAAGGGGAGGTGCCGTTTAAGGTCGAGTTTTTCAACACGCTGGCCAACGCACCAAGATCCGCTGGTGGTGATACGAACCGCATCTACATAGTAGTGCTGGTCATGTTCATAAATTGACTTCCATAGGATTAGGTTTGCGAAGGACGGTTTTAAGGTCAGGCGTTGAGGCGTATGTCCTCGCAGCTCTGCGGCTAGTCGCGCGACTTCGGTTGCTCTTAACATCTGCACCGCGCCCAAACTTAAGTAAAACAAAGCCCACCCTATTGCAGCGTATGCATATGCTTTACGCCTCTTGCGTGCCGCCAACACTACCAAAACCAGTAAGGGAATAGTAAATACAGGATCTACCACAGAGATATTGTTCCATGCGACGCGCATGTTTGAGAAGGGCCAGAAAAGCTGGGTGCCGTAGGTGGTACACGCATCTAACAGACCATGTGTGGCGTAGCCGATGAAACAAACTAAGTATGTCTCTCGCCAAGACAGTCGCTGGCGGGCGAAATAATAGAGGGTTGCGGCAACCACAAGTGCGCCAAAAGGGATAAAGATAAGGGCGTGGGTAAAGTGGCGATGAAACTCTAAGAAGAGCAGTGGGTCGGACGCAGATCGAATGAAGACATCCAAGTCTGGCGCCATACCCGCGGCGCAGCCCAGCCAAGAGATGGTAACAATTTTATCTCGTTGAGCTGGGCTTAGTGTAGATTGAGCAAACGCGGCGCCAACAACACCTTGACTGATCGGGTCCACAGCAGGTCAGTTAATGTACATGCCACCGTTTGGATACAATGTCGCACCAGTGGTGTAGCTAGACTCCGCGCAAGCCAGAAATAGAGCGGTGTTGGCCATCTCGGCAGTTGTACCCATGCGCCCCATTGGGGTCATGGTCAGCATTTGTTGTAAACCTTCATCGTCGTCCTTAAGAACTTGGGTCATAGGTGTTTCAATAAAGCCTGGGCCTATCGCGTTGACTCGAATGTTATATTCTAGCATTTCCATAGCGAAGGCTTGTGTCAGCATGGCCACACCTGCCTTGGACACGCAGTAGTCAACGGCGCCGGGTAAGGCTACGCGCGCTGCAGTGGACGCAATATTGACAATGGAACCGCCATTTCCTGCCGCTATCATGTGTCGAGCGGCTAAGCGATTGGTTAACATCACCCCGGTTAGATTGATTTGTAAGACGCGATTCCAGTCTTCCAGCGACTGCTCGATGATGGGGTGGTCAAATGCAGCATTGTTCTCGCCACTGACATACCCAGCACTGGATACTCCAGCGGAGGCGACTACGGCGTCTATTCTGCCAAATTCATCGATAGCCAGTTGCATCACATCGGAGATTTGTTCTTCGAAGCAGATATCAGCCTCGCACAAAGCAACCTTGCCATTAGTGGTGGTACGTATTTCTTCCGCTGCATTTTCAAGTCGTTTTGCACCAAGGTCGGTAATCACTATCTCCGCACCTTCCTCGGCAAAGCGCTTCGCGCAGGCCAACCCAATACCACTGGCACCACCAGTAATAACCACAACTTTGTTTTCCATACGAGCGATGGCCATAAAAATTCCTTATGCGTTTGAGTGATTAGCCTATGCGGTTTAGTCTGTGGAGTCTATTCAGTGAGAGGAGGGGAGAAGTAGGTGCAGGAATTTAAAGATAAAGTCGCGGTGATTACTGGTGGCGCCAGTGGTATTGGCCTGGGCATGAGCCGTGCATTTGCCCAGCGTGGTATGAAGTTGGTTATTGCAGACCTGGATAGCCAAGCACTTGAGGCAGCGGTTACTGAGTTTACCACTGCCGGGGTGCCCGTGATCGGTCATGCCTGCGACGTATCAGATCTTCAAGCGGTGCAAGCGCTAGCAGACAAGACTATGCAACACTACGGTGCTGTACATGTGTTGTGTAACAACGCGGGCGTAGGCATTCCTACTTCGGCAAGAAATATGAAACTTGAAGATTGGAAGTGGATTATTGATGTAGATCTATGGGGTCCCATCTACGGCGTAAAGGTATTCCTACCGCTGATAGAAGCTCAAGGCGAGGGACACATCAATTCAACATCTTCTATGGCTGGGCTTCTTTCTAGCGGTATGATGGGGGCCTACAACGTTGCAAAACACGGCGTGGTGGCACTCATGGCGGCGCTGGAAAGAGAGTTGAGGGCCAAAAAAAGTCCGGTTACCGCTTCGGTGTTATGCCCAGGTCCGATCAACACCAATATCAGCCGTCACTCGGTAGAATTTCGCCCAAGTCGTGCTAAGCCGAAAGCCGACGGAGATAAAGCCGGTAAGATGGCCAGTAACATACAGGCTAGCCTAGAGGCAGGCATGGATCCTGATGAAGTTGGCGAGATGGTGGCTCGCGCCATTGAGGATGAAAAGTTTTGGGTATTAACCCATCCTTGGTGGGCGAAAGGGGTACAAAAACAATTGGATGCTCTGATGCAAGACCAAACGCTGACAAGAATTTGATGCAAACGGCCGGCTTCACAGTAACGCCCTTGGAAGCCACTTTCGGCGCTGTGGTTACGGACATAACATTGCCAGATCTTAGTGCCGGCGCGTTCGATACCTTATACAAAGTTTGGCTTGAATATGCCTTGCTGATCTTTCCTGGCCAAAACTTAAGTAAGGATGCGCAAATAGCTTTTGCCAAACGTTTTGGTCAATTGGAGTTTGAGTTAGCACCGATCAGTAACCTGTTGCCTGATGGTCGAGTGCGGCAAGACAACGAGGAGGACGATGTTTTAAAGGTTCTGAAAGGCAATATGGGCTGGCACTGTGACAGTACCTATATGGCTGTTCAAGCTAAGGGGGCCGTGTTTACCGCTCATGTGGTGCCCAGCCATGGCGGTGCCACGGGTTGGGCAGATATGCGGGCGGCATACGACGAACTTGATGCGCAAACAAAGGCAAAGATACAGAATTTATCGGCTTATCACTC
>QIGT01000093.1 GCA_003230835.1 Gammaproteobacteria bacterium | reverse complement strand
CAGGCAATGTAGGCCACCTTGGCAAGTAGTGCAACGAAGCCCACAGAGCCCGTGTGAAACGCCCTTCGGGAGGAACTGGCTCGCACGCTGACGGCGTTGCCGCTTTTGACAAGGTGGCCTACATTGTCTGCAAGCTGCGCCTTGCCAGCCTGCGAGCCAGTTCCTCTGAGCTTTTGATACTTAGTCAGAGGCTCCCTAGCATTATAAGCCCAGGAGAGGCAGATCTCACAGCATTCTATCGCTTTGTATGAGGCTTGGGTTAGCCTTGAAACTTGGTCACGATTCGATCCAGTTCAGTGAGACGCTCCTTGGGCCAACGTAACTGCAGCAGCGCCTGTTTTATTTCTGGCTCAATCGGCAGTAAATCTGCCAGCCGATAGCTCACTGATCGGGCTTCATTGAAATCTATCTGCAAATTGAGCTTTTGAATCAATGGATGCGCGGTAAGTTCCTTAAGCATGTCTACTAGAGGGTCGTGGCTAGGCGTGAGTTCGCCTGCTGGTTCTTCTGCAAGGAACTCAACCTGACCAAGCAGTAAACCATCATCTTGCTCTGAGGTTTCACGCACAACAAACTTGTGGCCACCTTCAGCAATTATTCCGAGTAGACCATTGTCCGCCTGATTAAAATCCACAATGCTGGCCTGGGTGCCCACGTTGAAAATTTCTGGCTGGCCCTCAAGACGCGACGAACGTGCTTCAGATCCCGCTCGAATAAGCACCACACCAAAACCATGTCCGTTACGCATACAACGCCCAACCATGTCTACATATCTCGGTTCAAACACTCTCAACGGTATAATACCGCCGGGAAACAACACCGTACGTAGGGGAAAAAGAGGCAGTTCGACGCGTGGTTGAGTCAT
Organism: Gammaproteobacteria bacterium; assembly: GCA_003230835.1. GTDB lineage: Bacteria > Pseudomonadota > Gammaproteobacteria > Pseudomonadales > Azotimanducaceae > UBA4421. The sequence continues at coordinate 10,540 of QIGT01000093.1, read as the reverse complement.
TTTTTCTTCAAGTTCAGGGTTAAGCACCCGGGTGTTGCGATTATACTGCGTCCACCTGAATAGGAGGCAAGTATGCTTGACGATTTTGAAAAACGAACCTTTAGCGCGCCACTCGCCAGTGGCGAAGAAGTTAGCCACGATGTGTATACCAAGGGCGATGCCGCTGCCACCGTCGTCGTTATACAAGAGCTTCCTGGTATTGGACCGGAAACCATCAGCCTAGCCGAGACCCTGCATCAACAAGGTTTCCGGGTGGTTTTACCGCACCTTTTTGGACCCCTGGGCAAAGTATCCTTAGGCGGCAACTTGCTGCGCGTCTTTTGTATGCGCAAGGAATTCCACCTATTTGAGAAAAACCAATCAAGCCCGGTGGTAGATTGGTTGAAGGCATTATGCCGAGATATCAAAGCAGAATCTGATAGCACCACCATAGGCGTCATTGGCATGTGTTTAACCGGCAACTTTGCCATCTCACTAGTCGCCGACGAAAGTGTACTCGCTGGGGTAGCCAGCCAACCTTCTATGCCGTTCTTCAGGCCAGAATCACTGCACATGTCTGGCCAGGAAATCGATCAGGCACGAGAGCACTTGTCGCTGCACGGACCGATGTTGGCGATGCGCTTTAAACAAGACAAATTGTGCACAGGGGCTAAATTTGCAGCCTTGCAGCGTACCTTTAACGACGACCGCGAGCGGATTAAATTTATTGAGTTACCCGGCAAAGGCCATTCGGTCCTCACCCTAGACCTGGTCAAAGGTGGCGAACCCGCACAACAGGCATTGCAAGAAGTACTCGACTACTTTTCGCGCCTGTTAAAAACCGCCTAGGAAACCTCTCTTGGATTGGATACAAATTGTTCTCTTGAGCCTCATTCAGGGTCTGACTGAGTTTCTGCCGGTTTCAAGCTCAGCTCACTTAGTGCTGCCAGCACTGCTGACCGACTGGCCGGACCAGGGCTTAGCCTTCGATGTCGGGGTGCACTTCGGCACTTTGATGGCGGTGATCGTCTACTTTCGGCAAGACCTCGCAAAAATGTCCCAAGCTGCCATTAGGTTCCCAATCTCACGGACGTATACGGCTGACTTAGATTTGGCTTGCAAACTTGCACTGGCCACCCTACCCATTGCGTGCATAGGGTTTATCGGTAAAGATTTTATCGAAGAGAACCTACGTTCAGTCACGGTCATCGCCTATGCCACGATAGTATTTGGCTTGTTGCTTTGGTGGGCTGATCAAAGAACGCCTGGGGTCGATAAACGTGGCAACCCAACTGCAGGAGACGCCGATTATCGAGACATCAGCTGGTTAATCGCGATGGCTATCGGCTTTGCTCAAATTCTCGCCCTTATCCCTGGCACCTCTCGCTCTGGCATCACCATCACTGCGGCATTGTTTTTTGGCCTGAGTCGAACCAGCGCGGCGCGCTTTTCGTTCTTGCTTGCTATCCCGACCATCGCCGGCGCGCAGCTGCTGTTGATGTTCGATTTGCTGGAACAAAACGCATCCCAAGCTTGGGTGGAGCTAGCCGCATCATCTGCGATAGCTGGGTTCGCTGCTTTTCTGTGCATCCATTTTTTCATTCAACTGGTGGAACGCACAGGCATGCTGCCCTATGTCATTTATCGGCTGATACTGGGCAGTGTGTTACTAGGGATTGTTTACATCTAGTCACTTTCTAGTCGAAAATTCTAAAACGGAATGTCGTCTTCGAAATCTGTATCGTCGGAAAGCGTCGGTGCGTTGTCGGTTTTGGCATTTTTTGGCGGCGGGCGATTGCTTTCGAACCCAGTCGGAGCGCCCATATCTGAGCCGCCACCACCACCACGGCTATCAAGCATTTGTAGCTCGCGCGCCATAATCTCAGTACGGTACTTTTTCTGGCCGTCTTGCTCCCAACTGTTGGTGCGCAAACTGCCTTCGATATAAACCTTCGAGCCTTTACGCAGGTATTCCCCTGCAATTTCAGCCAATCGGGCAAAGCAAACTACGTTGTGCCATTCTGTGCGTTCCTGAGTTTCGCCTGAACTCTTGTCGCGCCAAGACTCAGATGTGGCGATACTAAAATTGGTGACCGCTCCACCGCCCTGTGCATAGCGGGTTTCTGGATCTCTGCCCAGATTACCAATCAATATGACCTTATTTATACCCCGTGCCATAGTCCTACTCTTGTGTTTCAGCCTGCCTAGTGTAATTCAATTCCTCGGTCCCCCCAATGAAAAAACACACGATTGGATGTAAGAACCCAGACATTGATTTTGTCAGCATCATGTCTGTTGCCCCACACTATTAATCACGCTATGTTGCTTCGTTTCCTTAACGAGCTCGTATGGTCGACACAATTTCAGTCCGGGGTGCAAGAACCCACAACTTGCGCAATATCGACATCAATATTCCCCGCGACAAGCTAACCATCATCACCGGTCTGTCAGGTTCAGGAAAATCCTCCCTCGCGTTCGACACACTCTACGCAGAGGGCCAAAGGCGTTATGTTGAATCGCTGTCGGCCTATGCACGTCAGTTTCTTTCAATGATGGAAAAGCCCGATGTCGATCATATCGAGGGGCTCTCGCCGGCCATTTCCATCGAACAGAAATCAACCTCACATAACCCTCGCTCCACTGTGGGTACCATTACAGAAATTTATGACTATTTGCGTCTTCTATTCGCGCGGGTAGGTGAGCCTCGATGTCCTGATCACGACTTACCGCTGGCCGCTCAAACGGTGAGCCAAATGGTAGATCAGGTGATGCAGATGGAAGCTGGAAAGCGTGTCATGCTGCTGGCACCCGTCATCAACGAGCGCAAAGGCGAACACCTCCACGTATTCCAAGAACTGCGTAGTAACGGCTTTGTACGCGCGCGGATTGATGGCATCGTAGTCGATTTGGACGCCGCACCCGACCTCGATAAAAACAAAAAACATACCATCGAAGCGGTCATCGATAGGGTAAAAATTCGCAATGACCTACAACAACGCTTAGCTGAAAGCTTCGAAACCGCCCTGTCGCTTAGTGACGGGGTTGCTCTAGTGCGCAACATGGATGACGAAGCAGCAGATCCGTTGGTGTTTTCTGCGCGCTTTGCTTGTCCAAGTTGCGGCTACAGTATCCCTGAACTTGAACCCAGGATGTTTTCCTTCAACAACCCCGCCGGTGCCTGCGAAGAATGTGATGGCCTTGGCGTGACCAATTTTTTCGATCCCGATCTGGTCGTGGCCGATACCGATCTGACATTGGCTGAAGGCGCTATCCGCGGTTGGGATCGGCGCAACGTCTATTACTTCCATATGCTCACCTCGCTAGCTGACTATTACGATTTCGATGTAGAGCGACCCTTTAAGAAGCTCAAGAAAAAGCATCAACAGGCTATTTTATTTGGCAGTGGGCAGACACAAATCGACTTCAGCTATGCCAATGACCGCGGTCTGGTGATAAAGAGGCGCCACCGTTTTGAAGGCGTGGTCCCCAATATGGAGCGCCGCTATCGCGACACGGACTCCAACGCAGTACGGGAAAATTTGCAAAAATATTTACGCAACGCAGATTGTCGAAGTTGCTCAGGTACGCGGCTGCGACAAGCCTCTCGACATGTATTCATAGGCAACACCAATCTACCTGAAATTACCCATGGTTCTATTGAAGACACCCTCAACCACTTCAAGAAACTGAAGCTCAAAGGTCAGCGAGCGACCATTGCGGATAAAATTTTGAAAGAGATCCAAGCTCGATTGAAGTTCTTGGTCGATGTCGGTCTCAATTACCTGACCTTGGATAGAACCGCGGAAACCTTGTCAGGCGGTGAGGCACAACGGATTCGTTTGGCTAGCCAAATAGGCGCGGGCTTAGTCGGCGTCATGTATATTTTGGACGAGCCTTCCATTGGCTTACACCAACGCGACAACAAGCGATTACTGGTCACCCTAGAACACCTACGTGATCTAGGAAACACTGTGTTGGTGGTCGAGCATGACGAAGAGGCGATACGAGCAGCAGACTTTATAGTCGATATTGGTCCAGGCGCGGGCATTCATGGCGGCAAAGTGGTGGCGACAGGTCAAATAAAGGACATTATCGCCGCTAAGAAGTCGATTACCGGTCAATATCTGTCTGGTAAAAAAAGCATAGCTGTGCCGGCAAAGCGTACACCTATCAACCCAGATCAAACCCTGAAACTCATCGGTGCTGGCGGAAATAATCTGCAGCAGGTGTCCATCGCCATCCCGTGCGGCTTGCTGACTTGTGTAACTGGGGTTTCGGGTTCGGGGAAATCTACCCTCATCAATCAAACCCTATACCCGTTGGCAGCAACTGCTCTTAACAAAGCGACCACCTTGAAGCCGGCGAAATATGAGGCCATAGAAGGCATAGATAACCTAGACAAGGTGGTAGACATAGATCAGAGCCCTATAGGTAGAACACCGCGCTCTAATCCAGCCACTTATACCGGTCTTTTTACACCTATTCGAGAACTCTTCGCCCAGGTACCCGAATCACGTGCGCGCGGTTACAAACCGGGAAGATTCAGTTTCAATGTCAAAGGCGGCCGTTGTGAAGCTTGTCAAGGTGATGGGGTCATTAAAGTAGAAATGCACTTCCTACCCGATATTTATGTCCCCTGTGATGTTTGCCAAAGTAAACGCTACAACCGCGAAACTTTGGACATCCTTTTTAAAGGTAAAAACATCCACGAAGTGTTGCACATGACCGTTGAAGACGGACGAGAATTTTTTGACGCCATTCCAATGCTGGCTCGAAAACTGCAAACGCTGATGGATGTTGGGCTTTCCTATATCCGCTTAGGTCAGTCTGCAACCACCTTGTCCGGTGGCGAAGCCCAACGGGTAAAATTATCTAGAGAATTGTCCAAACGCGATACTGGCAAAACTTTGTACATCTTAGATGAGCCCACAACCGGCCTGCACTTTCATGACATAGCACAACTATTGAATGTTCTACATCGCCTGCGTGACGCCGGTAACACGGTGGTTGTGATCGAACACAATCTTGATGTGATTAAAACCGCTGATTGGATAATTGATCTGGGGCCAGAAGGTGGCTCTGGTGGCGGTACCATAGTGGCAACAGGTACACCCGAGCAGGTGGCAAAAGTTAAGAAGTCTTTTACAGGACAGTTTTTAAAGCAAGTTTTGTAACGAACTCACGCAGAGCTTAACGTTCTCGGCGCGAGCTGCGTAACCCATTAAGCCAATACGCCATACCTTGCCGGCGAATACGCCAAGCCCGGCGCCTATCTCTAGGTTAAATTCCTCTAAGAGTTGGGTACGTACGTCGGCCTCACTCACCCCTTCTGGCACACTCACCACATTGAGTTGAGGTAAGCGATAAGCTGCGTCTACAACAAAATTCAAGCCTAAGTCGGTCAAGCCAGCAAATAATAAATCGTGCATTGCTCGGTGACGTTGCCAGGCGTTCTCCAAGCCTTCTTCGTGCAGCATTAGCAATGCTTCATGTAAACCGTACATGGCATTGACCGGTGCCGTGTGGTGATATGTTCGTCCACCGTCTCCTTGCCAGTACGCCATAAGCAGGGATAGATCTAGGAACCAACTTTGTACCGCAGTATTTCGCGCTTTGACTCGTTCGGCAGCGGCATCACTGAAGGTAATGAGGCTGATTCCTGGTGGACAAGACAAGCACTTTTGCGTGCCCGAATAAACTACGTCGGCCTGCCAAGCATCTACACATAACTCAATACCGCCGAGTGCCGTGACAGAATCTACGATGGAAAGACAACCTGCCTCACGAGCAATAGTGCACAACGCGGCAACATCTGAACAAACACCAGTAGAGGTTTCTGCATGAACGAAGGCAACTACCTTAGTGTCCGCATGAGCAGCTAGCGTATCGCGGAGTTTTTGAGGGTCTACCTGAGTGCCCCAATCATCTTCAATTGTGACCAGCTCACCCCTCATACGACGCACATTTTCTGCCATACGCATACCAAATACGCCGTTGATGCACACGACCACTTTGTCGCCCGGTTCGATTAAGTTGGCAAAGGCCGCTTCCATGCCAGCAGAGCCTGGCGCAGACAAAGGTAGGGTCAGAGTATTCTGGGTTTTAAATGCATAACGTAGGAGAGACTTAATGTCTTCCATCAAGCCTATGAACTCAGGATCTAAGTGTCCTATGGTGGGCTGCGCCATGGCAGCCAATACCCTCGGATGGACATCAGATGGACCAGGGCCCATCAAAGTTCGCGGCGTGGGGTGAAAGCTCCTATGAACTTTACTATCTGCCATCAGCAATCACCTAATTAGTATCGTTGTCGAGTGTTTAACTTTTCGCTTTTTCTTCTTCGATGATTTCAGCATCTTCAATGTCGTTAGATGCATCATCCGCAGTTGCTTCTGTCTGCTCTAGATCATCATCGTAATCAAGTTCTTCGCTCACCGGGCGATCGACCAGTTCAATGTAGGCCATAGGTGCTGCGTCACCGGCACGAAAGCCGCATTTCAAAATTCTGGTATACCCGCCCGGGCGACCTTGATAGCGCGGACCCAATTCAACAAACAATTTACCTACTGCAGATTTACTTCGAGTTCGTGCAAAAGCCAGACGTCGATTTGCTACAGAATCTTCCTTAGCAAGGGTGATCAGGGGTTCAGCCACGCGACGCAACTCTTTCGCCTTAGGTAACGTAGTTCTGATAACCTCATGCTCGATCAGAGATGCCGCCATGTTGCGGAACATCGCTTGGCGATGCGAGCTGGTTCGGTTGAGATGTCGGCCACTCTTTCGATGACGCATGTCTTCTACTCTTCTTTAAAACTCTTATAAATCTCTAGTCGGCTTTCCGACTAGGCTACTAGGCGATGATCCGTCCACCCTGCAAATTTGCTGGCGGCCAATTTTCTAAACGCATACCCAAGGACAAACCGCGAGAAGCCAGTACGTCTTTGATTTCCGTCAGCGATTTCTTACCTAAGTTCGGTGTTTTCAATAACTCAACTTCAGTGCGCTGAATCAAATCACCTATGTAATAGATGTTTTCCGCCTTCAGGCAGTTGGCTGAGCGAACCGTCAACTCTAAGTCGTCTACAGGCCGAATGAGAATAGGATCAATCTCGTCCTCTTTCTCTTCTACAATCTGCTCACCCTCACTCTCAAGGTCAACAAACACGGCCAACTGATGCTGTAATATGGTCGCTGCACGACGAATTGCTTCTTCTGGATCAACCGTGCCGTTAGTTTCCAGATCGAGAATCAACTTGTCTAGGTCTGTACGTTGTTCTACTCGTGTACTTTCAACACTATAGGAAACACGCTTCATCGGGCTGTAAGAAGCGTCAAGACGCAGGACACCAATGGGCCGGGTATCTTCTTCATCATTGCTTGACTCAACCGGTACATAACCGCGGCCACGTGTCACACGGGCTTCAATACGAATAGCGCCGTTGTCATTTAAGGTACAAACCACATGATCAGGATTGGCAATTTCAACATCTTGAGTGAGTTGAAAATCTCCAGCCGTCACTTCGCCTGAACCTTCTTTGGACAAGCTGATGATCGCTTCTTCTTGATTATGCAGTAATACCGCAATGCCTTTGAGGTTGAGCAAGATGTTAATCACATCTTCTTGAACCCCTTCCAGCGTACTGTACTCGTGAAGTACACCTTCGATTTGCACTTCTGTAATTGCGCATCCAGGCATAGACGACAATAGAATTCTTCTAAGCGTATTGCCCAAGGTGTGGCCGAATCCACGTTCCAACGGCTCCAGCGTGACCCTTGCCCGAACCGGGCTGTCCGACTGAATATCAATGTTTCGAGGGGTCAAAAAATCATTAACGATCTGTGACATAAAATTTGTCTCCTAACGACTGGCGCTCTTTACTTGGAGTAGAGCTCGACAATGAGGTTTTCATTAATTTCTGATGGGAGTTCTTCCCGGTCAGGCAGGCGCTTAAAAACGCCTTCGAACTTCTCAGAATTGACATCAACCCACTCTACTGCTGTGCGTTGACTGGCAAGTTGTAGCGCAGCTGTAATACGTAACTGCGCCTTAGATTTTTCTTTTACCGCAACCACGTCGTCAGGTTTTACCTGATAGGACGCGATATTCACAATGCCACCGTTAACAACAATCGACTTATGCGACACTAACTGACGTGACTCTGCTCTTGTGCAGCCAAAGCCCATGCGATAAACCACGTTATCGAGCCGACTTTCTAGGAGGTTGAGTAGGTTTTCACCCGTTGCACCCTTCTGACGGTCAGCTTTTTTGTAGTAGTTGCGGAATTGCTTTTCCAGCACGCCGTAAATACGACGCACCTTTTGCTTCTCGCGCAACTGCACCGCATAGTCTGAGAGACGGCCACGACGGACACCATGCTGGCCCGGCGGGTGGTCAATCTTGCACTTCGAATCAATCGGTCGCACACCACTCTTTAAGAAAAGATCGGTGCCTTCACGGCGACTCAGTTTGAGTTTTGGGCCTAAATATCTGGCCATACTCTACCTCTTTAGTTTAAACGCTTAAACGCGTCGTCTTTTGGGTGGACGACATCCGTTGTGGGGTATCGGTGTAACATCAGCAATACTGTTAATTTTCAAGCCAGCAGCATTGATGGCTCGAACCGCAGACTCGCGCCCAGGACCAGGTCCTTTCACAAAGACATCAACACTTTTCATGCCAAATTCCATAGCAGTGTTGCTGACACGTTCTGCCGCAACCTGCGCAGCAAATGGCGTACTCTTACGCGAGCCTCGGAAGCCTGAGCCACCCGCTGTCGCCCAGCACAAAGCATTACCTTGGCGATCGGCAATGGTAATGATGGTGTTGTTAAAGGAAGCGTGGATGTGCGCAACCCCATCAACCACCACGCGTTTGGCTTTCTTACGTTCTGCCATAGATATTCCCAGTTAAACTCATCTTGCTCATTAATTACGAATTGGACGTCGTGGTCCTTTGCGGGTACGGGCGTTAGTACGCGTGCGCTGCCCATGCACCGGTAGGTGACGTCTATGACGTAGGCCTCGGTAACAACCCAAGTCCATCAATCGCTTAATGTTCATGGATGTTTCCCGGCGCAAATCGCCTTCTACCGTCAACTTCGAAATCTCACCACGAATAGCATCTAACGATGTTTCAGTTAGATCACCCACATTGCTCGCAGGATCAATACCCGCGGCATCACAGACTTTTTCTGCGGTGGTAAGACCGATCCCGAAAATATAGGTTAACGAGATTCTCGCGTGCTTATTATCGGGAATGTTAATTCCAGCTATACGTGCCATTTCTTGCTCCTACCCCTGCCTCTGTTTATGTCGAGGCTCTGCACTGCAAATGACCCGCACAACACCTTTGCGCTTAACCACTTTACAGTTACGACAAATTTTCTTAACTGACGCTCGGACTTTCATTTCGTCTACCTACTATGTTACTTACACACGAGGCCTAACGGCGACGTCCATAACCCTGTAAATTTGATTTTTCCATCAGCTTTGCATACTGGCTGGACATCAAGTGCGATTGAACCTGTGACATGAAGTCCATGGCCACCACCACCACGATGAGTAACGCCGTACCGCCCAACTGAAACGTGATATTAAACGCTACGATCATAAATTCTGGCAACAAACACACTAAGGTGACATACAAGGCGCCGAACACGGTCAGCCGGGTAATCACATCGTCAATGTATTTCGCAGTTTGCTGGCCTGGCCGAATGCCTGGTACATAAGCACCCTGCTTACGTAAATTGTCTGCTACATCTTTAGGGTCAAACATTATCGCGGTATAGAAGAAGCTAAAGAATATAATGCCCGCGGCAAACATCATGATGTACAGCGGTTGGCCTGGTGATAACACCAGGGACACTTCCTGCAGCCAGCCCATACCTTCGTTAGTACCAAACCAACTGGCCATAGATGCAGGTGCCAACAATAAGCTCGAGGCGAAAATAGCAGGAATAACCCCCGCCATATTAATTTTCAGCGGCAAATGACTCGCCTGCGCCTGGTAAACGCGACGGCCTTGCTGACGCTTCGCATAGTTCACCGTGATGCGGCGCTGGCCCCGCTCTACACGCACCACAAACCACACCACACCAAGGGCCAGGGCGGTCATGAACAACAGCGCAATGATATTAATTTGATCTTGTCGCGCGGCTTCGAATACCTGTCCTAAAGCAGACGGGAAACCGGACACGATGCCTGAGAATATGAGCAATGAAATGCCGTTACCCACACCGCGCTCGGTAATCTGTTCCCCCAGCCACATCATAAATACAGAACCTGTGACCAATGTCAGCGCAGAAACGAAAAAGAAGGTCGGGCCAGGATCAAAAGCCATACCTTGATTGGACAGTGTTACGGTCAGAGAGACGGCCTGAATGGTAGAAATTACCAGTGTGAGATAACGCGTAACTTTAGTGATTTTGCGTCGACCCGCATCACCTTCTTTACGCCACTGCTGGAACTGTGGGTACATCATGGTCATGAGGTTCATGATGATACTAGCGGTGATGTAGGGTATGACGCCTAAGGCTAGGATACTCATGCGCTCCCAAGCACC
>QIGT01000190.1 GCA_003230835.1 Gammaproteobacteria bacterium | reverse complement strand
CGTGATGTTCAGCCCACCCCAATCAGTGCCTGCGGCGCTGACCACTTCGACGCATCCAGAAATGCTGTTACGGCGGTAGAGTAAGCCCGATTGGCCAGATAGATCTCGAGCGCGGACAATATTGCCGTCAGGTGTGGTGACCTTTGTTCCCGCCGTGACGTAGAGGCCTGCTTCTACAATACAATCGTCGCCCAACGAAATACCAATACCGCCATTTGCACCCAGCAAGCTACGCTCTCCGATGGAGTTAGTTTGCTTGCCACCTCCAGAAAGTGTTCCCATAATTGAGGAACCCGCACCGACATCACTGCCTTCACCCACGATGACTCCTGGTGTGACCCGTCCTTCGATCATAGCTGCGCCAATTGAGCCTGCGTTGAAATTAACAAACCCTTCGTGCATGACGGTGGTGCCAGGCCATAAGTGTGCGCCTAAGCGAACCCGGTCAGCGTCGCCGATACGTACCCCCGGAGGAATAACATAGTCGACCATGCGCGGGAATTTATCCATGGACTGAATGCTCAAATGGTGGTGTTCGCTGGCTATTTGTTGGCGTAGTTGGTCAACCCTATTTGGTAGTACTGGCCCAGCAGATGTCCAGGCGACGATCGGCAGTAGGTCGAAAATTCCCTCTAGATTAATTTCATTTGGACGCACAGCGCATTCGGACAGCAGATGAAGCCTCAAATAGGCGTCTTCTGTAGACCTAGGTGTTGAATCAAAGTCGTCTATAGACACTTCAACGAAGTCGGACTTGATCAAGCCAACTTGTTCAGCCAGACAGCTACGGTGCTCACGTTGGTTAGATCTAGGAAACCATGTGTCTAAGCTGAGGCCTGTTTCGCTGTCTCTATATCTGTGTCCAGTTCTGATCATTTTAGTGCCTCAAGAATCCTATAACATCACATTACCTGACTCAGCATTGATATTCAGGCATCAGTTAGTGCGCGCTAGTTATAACAAACCACTTCAAACTCGATGTCATCAGCATCGTTGAAGTAGAATCTTCTTCCCGGCTCATAGTCGCCGTGGGAGTGCGTTTTAAAACCGGCATTGAGTATGCGCTGTTCGGTTTCGTTTAAATCTTCAACCACAACGCCTATATGGTTGAGACCACCTTTGAATCGCCCGGTGTTTTGAGGGCCGTTGTCTGGGTTGCCGTAGGTATATACGGCAACGTAATCATCCTCGCCGCCGACGTGAACTGTATTGCCGCCCAGGGAAGAATTGCCAGCCCAACGAATTTTCCAGCCGAAAAGTTCGCACAATAGTTCGGCTGTTTTCTGTGGATCGCTAACCGTTACGTTGACGTGTTCTAACTTGCTCATGGTGTTCTCCAATATCGAAATTTGGGAGTTGATTTGGGCATGCTAATACCTCAACCTTACTTTAGGTCAAGGATTATTTGGAGGATAAAATGGTGTCTGCATTGCTCTCGATTGGGCAGATTTCTAAGCGCACGGGCGTTTCCATATCAGCCATTCGCTATTACGAAACCGAAGGGCTGGTGAAACCCAGTCGAAATGCGGGTGGGCAGCGGCGTTTTCGCCGATCTGACATAAGACGTTTGTCATTCGTACTCATCGCCCAGCAGCTTGGCTTCAGTATTGGGCAAATTCGCCAGCAGATTCGCACGCTCCCTGATGAACGGACGCCTACTCAAAGAGACTGGGCAAAAATTAGCAGGAGGTTTAGGCGCGAACTAGATGAAAGAATTGCTGGCCTCACCATTATGCGCGACAGGTTAGATGGCTGTATTGGTTGTGGATGTTTGTCCTTACGCAATTGTGCACTCTACAATGCGCAAGACCGAGCGAGTGCAAAGGGCCCAGGGCCTCGCTACCTAATGGGTGACTTACCGAGCTAACTAAGGACGAAATATGATGGCAGTGATAAAGACCTATCCAATTACTATAGTTGATGTTTTTGCTGAGAAATCTTTAGCAGGAAATCAGCTGGCTGTAGTAGACCATGCAGCGGACCTATCCACTAAGGTCATGCAGGCGATTGCGCTTGAGACCAACTTTTCTGAAACAACGTTTATCATTGCAAAAGAAGTGGCTCAGGCGAAAGTGCGGATCTTCACCCCGGCATTGGAACTGCCATTTGCTGGACATCCTACCATTGGCACTGCTTGGGTACTGACGCAAGGTCGAGGCGAGATAATTCTCGATCTTAAAGTGGGTCCCGTACCGGTCAAATTTGCGGATGATGGTATCGGTTGGATGTCGCCCCCGGAAACAATTTTTGCTGGTCCGCTTGAGCGTAACATTGCAGCAGAACTGATCGGCATAGCCCCGCATGCATTTTCTGATCAATTACCTATCGAGTTTGCTGAAAATGGGCCGCGTTTTCTGTTGTTACCGGTTAAAGACTTGGCCACTTTAAAATCGGTAAAGTTAAATGCGGAGCTTCATCAAAGTTTGTTGCAACGTGACATGGGTGTGCAATGTGTATTCATTTTTACTCAGGATGCATACAGTGATGCTGCCAATTATGCGTCGCGTATGTTCTTTGAGTCTCACGGTGTACGTGAAGATCCTGCCACCGGTAGTGCGAATGCTGCATTTGCCGCTTATTTGCGAAAACACTGTGGTGAAATAGGCGATGTTGTGGTCGATCAGGGTGTCGAAATCAATCGTCCGTCCAGGCTGTATCTCAAGGTTGCCGAACAGATCCAAGTAGGCGGCAAGGTACGGCAGGTCATACAAGGTAGCTTGCAATTATAGCGTAACGGACCGCGAACTGATTGGCTCGACAGAATTGCCCTAGATTGGTCGTGGTGTGAGATACATCACCCTTTTGCTGTTTATGCGGGCTTAAGGTTCAAGCCATGCGTAAAAATGACGAAAACTCTAATGTTCGCCCATTCCGAACCGGTGACAGGTATTTCCATGCCGAAGGTCGGTGGTGGTACACCACCCGCGAAGGTGATGAAGGACCGTTTGTCACTCGAGAGGGTGCCGAAGCGCATTTACGTGGATACATAGGTGCACAAGAGCTCACCGAGAAACACCAAGCTAAGATGGAGACTATGCGTAAATCTCCCCGGCAAGGTGACCCGACTATATGGGACCGGCAATTAGACGCACTCTAGTCAGGGGCTGCTTAGTTTAGTAACTGCTTGTAGGTGCCTGGTTCTATTCCGTCCAGGGTCCACGAACCCACGCGATATCGAATCAGCCGCAACACCGGAAAACCCACCGCCGCACACATGCGACGTACTTGTCGATTTTTCCCTTCCGTAATCGTGAGTGAAAGCCAGGTGTCCGGCACAGTGATGCGGGAGCGGATCGGTGGAGTTCGTCTCCATAACAAATAAGGTTCGTCGATGGTTTGGCACTTTGCTGGGCGGCACCTGCCATCTTTAAGTTCGATACCGTCACGCAACGGCTGCAGATCTTGCTCGCCGGGTTGTCCTTCCACTTGAACCCAATAGGTTTTGCTTAATTTATGTTTGGGGTGGGTGAGCTTGCTTTGCAGTGCCCCGGAATCAGTTAGCACCAGCAAGCCTTCGCTGTCGCGGTCAAGTCGCCCTGCAACGCGTACACTTTTATCATGGATATACTGACTTAGCGTGGTACGTTTTTGTTGATCTGTGAATTGTGAAAGCACGTCGAAAGGTTTGTTAAATAGGAGTACTCGTGCCACTTGAGGTTCAATCTGTAGTCGAAGACATCAGTTGTTCATGTGCTTTACATATCTTGGACCAAACGGGCGTCAAATTGACGTTCAAGCCAAACGTGGCCGCAAGATGCGTATGCAGAGTGTCGAGGTTGTCAATGATTTGTGTGGATCTACCTGTTTCGTCAATGAAGGTGCTTATTCTGCCGACTTGTACGTGAATGCCTTGAGGAGTGAAACGCTGGGCAATCAAGAGCTTTCTAAACAGTGAACTTGGGTCGCTCTGCAACAATTTGCACTTGCTGAGCAGTTCAGATTCGTCGGCAGTTTCATGTAAAAAATCATAGGATGAAATGTTGGAATACGCATGATTGTGAAAGCGCCAGTAGCCATCGTTCAATTGTTCGAGCGCATATTCTAATCCGCCTTGGGTGTGTGAGCCCTGCACTAGGGGTATGGGCTCGCGAATGCCATCACCCAGCCCTACATCGACTAAGTAAGGTTGATCCAGGCGTACTTCTAAGACCAGGTGATTGCCCAGTTGTGCTTGGCCTTTTTCTGCTCGCATTACCGCGCCAGACATTCGCTGTACTTCGAATCCAATTTCTTTTAGCGCCCAACCCAGCAGACCGTTCATTTCGTAACACCAACCACCGCGAGCATGGGTCACTAGTTTTGTGAAGATTCTGTTGATGTCGAAATCGAGAGGGAGTTGCAATTGCACATCGATATTTTCATAGGGAATGTGGCATAAGTGTTGGTGATGTATTTTGCTCAGCGTTGCCAGGTCGAGCGCAGGTGAGTCTTCAAAATGAATTCTGTCTAGGTATTGTGTAAGTTTTGTCGGTATCCGTGTGTGCATTCACATGTGCTTGAATAGATGTCCATAGGGCTGGGAAGAGCGAAGTGTCTCTGCTCGTTCGCGCAAGGTTAATGCATAACGACCGCGCAAGTCTCGTTTTGCAGACACGATTTGATCAATTCGGACGATAGTGCTTCGATGAATACGCCAAAATTTTCCGGGATCTAACTTAACCTCTAAGTCTTTAACACTCATGCGCACAAAGTGCTCTTGGGTTTTTGTTACCACAGAGGTGTACTTTTGGTCCGCTTGAAAAAATATGACATCGTCAACGGCGACCAGTTCGGTTGTGTTTTCAAAACCTGCTCGTATCCAATGAAGGAACTGCGAGGTGGTCGGATTTATCTCCTTTATTAATGACAGTAGCTCGGAGTGGTTGTTTTTATTGTCCTCTTTTTTGTTACTCTCTTTAAGGCGTTGGACGGTTTGTTGCAGCCGCTTTTCGTTAATGGGTTTGAGGATATAGTCTACCGCTGCTTGTTCAAATGCCTCTACTGCATATTGATCAAAAGCAGTTATAAACACAATTTTCATTGATGAAGGGAGTGCTTGTGCCACATCTAGCCCGCTTAAGCCTGGCATGTGAATATCTAGAAAGGCAATGTCAGGCTGGTGTTCACTCACCAGCGCGAGTGCCTCACGTCCGTTTTTTGCAGTTCCTACGATCTCCAGTTCAGGCCATAGGCGTGTGAGTTTATCGAGTAGGTAGTTGATGAGGGTAGCTTCATCGTCAACAATGATTGCGCTATGGCTCATGTGCTAAGTGGCAGGGTGAGGGTAGCCAGTACTCCTGAAGGAGGGTTTTCCGTGAGCTTGAGGGAGGCGTTGTTACGATAAAGGGCATCGAGCCGGTCGCGCACGTTAGCTAGGCCAGTGCTGTGGGTGGAAGGTGGTTTGTGTGGGTCGATTCCACGGCCGTTGTCGGCGACACGTATGATTGCGCATTTATCTTCGAGCGATGCTGAGATAGAAATTTCGCCACCCTGTTCTAAAGGGTCGATACCGTGCTTTATTGCATTTTCCACCAAGGGCTGTACCAACAAAGGCGCAAGCGGCAGGTTTTTTAAGGCAGGATCGTAGTCAATTTTGTAACTCAGTCGTCCTTGCATTCTTATGCTCTGAATTTCTAGATAAGCGCGAGAAATTTCTATTTCTTCAGCCAGCGTGGTTTCAGCGGAACGCGTTCGATCTAACGATGAACGAAGAAGTGTTGTTAGGTTTAACAGGGTCTGTTCGGCTAAGTCGGGTTCCTTGTGGATCAAACCGATGATGTTAGAAAGTGTGTTGAACAAGAAATGCGGCTCGATCTGGGCTTGTAGTAGGCGCAGTTCAGTATTTACGATGAGTGCCTGTTGGCGTTCTTGCTCGATGGCCGCTTGTGCAAGCTCATCATTGGCCCTTTGTAGGCGCGCGCGCGTGCCAAACATCAAGAAGCCGACAATGCCGAAGAAAACCCCAAATAGTATGGTTGAAAAGCCTTCGTCTACGAAGAAGAACCACGGGTCGCCCACAAGTAGCGAACCAGCCACCACCAGTGAGCCAGCCAAACCGATTGCGACTATCGGGATGGGTGCGATGTATGGATTCATATAGTTTTCAGCGATGTCACCAAACAATACAAAACTCAGATTTATCGTGAAACCAATGATTTGTGAAATGGCCATCGTCGACCAAAATGAAACACTAGGCTGCACTGCCCAGAGCAAACCCGCAATCGCTGCGCTAAAGAAGGCCACATACAAAAATGAAGGTGAAAGAAGCGCAGCATAAGGGCGAGCTTGAAGGTTAGGCATGCACAAATTTACCATGTAAACCCAGCGGTAGGGCATACGGTAATGTGGCGGTTGCAACAGGACCATCCTGTACAGCGCGCACATCGAAAACGGTCATCAGTGTTTGCTGAGACTTCCAATCCAATGCTGTGCCCACTATCCACCCTGCAGATTCGGGTTTGCTGCCCGGTTTTGGAACAAATACGTGCTCTTCTGGTAATTGATGGTCAGGGTATCTGAAAGTTTTCAGCCTGCCACTGTCGAAGGTAAAAGTCGCTATTTCATTCAAGTTGCTGTGTAGGGCGGGTTGCTCAGTGTCACGGGTAAGCATCACCAACAGATTGTTGCGGCGGCAACTAATTCGTGGGTCAACACTCGGAAACTCAGAGTGTATGGTTGGACTGAACATGGGGGCTTCAGAAATGCTTTTACGCTTCGTATCAATACGATATTGATGATGATGAGAGCCTGTGCCTGGCGCGATATTGCCATGCATGATTTCGCGGAACACTTCGGTCATGTCCGAGGGGTTAGATGCACGGGCTGCATCAAAGCGTATGATGCCAGCTTCGTCCTCCCAACCATTGCCGTAGTGAAATACCCACTGGGAAGGAAGCTCGACCCAAAAATGGTTCTGGAAATCGTTCTTATCCACCACTAGAACCCGGCAGGGTAGGTCAGGATTCCAGCTGTGGGCGTCCATAAATGTAGGGCCACTGTTTGATTCGTAGTGAAACGGCGGCATCATGATCATTAGGTGTTTCGAGGTCACGATGAAGTCGTGGGGCATGCTGATAGGGTCGACATTGATCTTGTCAACCTTGACCAATTTCCCTTTCGCGTCAATGTGCCACAACACTAATAGCTTGGCATTAGACAAATAGCCGAAATTCCACAGTGTGCCATCCGCTTCAACCCGAGGGTGCGCTGAAAAAGGTACGCCCTTGGTTTGGGGCGTAAAAGAATAAACTCCCTTGGTGTCTAAAGTGTCTTCGTCCATTTCCCAGGGTGAGCCCGCTTCCCACAGGGCTAAGAGTTTTCCGTGATGGTGTAATACGCTGATATTACCCACGTTGGTAGAATCAGGGCTGGTTACTGGTGCCGGATTGTCAGGTACGGAAGCAAACCCCGGATACATGGCTCGACCTTCACGTTTTTCAGCCTGATACTTATAAGTTTGAACGAACTTGGCGCTATGACTCACGCCGTTGTCGCTCATGCGATAGGCTTGCAACATCCCGTCACCGTCAAACCAGTGTGAATAACGGTAGTCGCCAATTTCGTGGCGGGCGGGTCCATTGCGATAAAACGTACCCACAAGCTCCTTGGGCCAAACCCCTTGTATGGTGGCTTGTGCGTGAAATGAGTCTTGCGATGCGGTGTCGTAGCCCATTAGCCAAGGGTGCAGTACTTTAGCTTGCTTAAACTTATTGGCTCTACTGGGTTGTGTTGCCCATCCACTGACCGTGCTTGTGAGGGCGCCGCTGGCTGCCAAGGCTAAACCGCCTCGGGTAAAATTTCTGCGATTTAGGCTGGCCTTGATTTTCATACAGCCGCCTATTTATTCAAGTTGATTTGCTGGTTGGTGACACCGTTCAGCTCAAACTTCACATCGGACCATTTGGGTGGACCAAAGTTGCCCGTCGCGTTGTTGGAAAATGCCCAAGGTTCAGTTGGCAGCCCAACAAAGTTAGCGTCGAGTTCACCATTACCATTGACGTCATGCATCACACGAATGCCATACTCACCCTTTGGCAGGTTGATGCTGAAATTCATGGCAGCAACTTGGGCGCGTTGGGAAATGGAGGCAACTGCCGGCTGTTCACCTTTAAATTCCTCTTCGGCTGCAAAAACTTGCAGCATGACCAGGCCGTTTGCTTCCGTGATATTGGTGAGGGTGATGTTGAGGGTTTCTGCAGAGGCTAGCTGTATCCAGGCCATCGCGTAAATTCCGGCTGCAATACCTAAGGCAATTCTAAGTTTCATCATTCGTGTTCCATTGGCTCTATCGATGAATGCAGACTACTGGAAGTAGCCGCAGAGCCAATGGGGGTGCGACGAAATGGCTGTGGGCGGTATAAACCGGCTAATTTACGCTGCGTTTGCGTCCTGGCGCGCGTTGTTCGCCGATAACTGGTCCCCAATCTGCCATTAAGCCACGACGCATATGGGTGACGGTTTCGTAGCCTAATCGCATGGCTAAGGTTTGCTCAGCACCGCGAAGCGTTTCCATTGCCTGGTTGATCAAGGCGGAACCTTTTTCGCTGAACACGATCCGGTTGGCGCGCTTATCGGTTGGATCTGGAATTTGTGTGACTAAGTCATCTTCTTCCAGGTCATTAATTTGCTGTTGAATGGCTTGCCGACTCACACCTAGGGCGCGGGCAAGCTCAGCAGCTCTGGTTACACCATTCGAAATGTGAATGAGGATCATCGTCTGGGTGCGGGTACGAGGTTTGTAACCGGCGCGCTGTAAACCATTCTGGAGGCTTTCATCCATCCAGTAGTAGGCTCTTAGCAAGCCGCGCATCAGTACTTCTGGCGGTAGTTCATCAGAGTTTTTGTAGTCATTATCGTGCATTCTAGGGCCCCTTTAGTCCATGCGGGATGCACCGTTCCACATTCGGTGCCTATTGGGGTATTGTCGAACTCAGACAAGGCACTTGTCCACCCCCAATTGGGTGGATTTTTGTAAAATTAGTTTGTCAATTGGAAGAGGAATATGGATCTTTACCAAGTCATGCGGACCACTTTTGCTGCTCGAAACTTCACTGATGAGCCGGTATCTGATGCGCAAATTGGCGCTATATTGGAGAATGCGCGTTTTGCGCCGAGTGGCGGTAATCGACAGGGTTGGAAGGTGCTGGTGGTTCGCGAGCAGCGTACTAAAGATGCTCTAGCGTCGATGATTGCACCCACGGTACAGCGCTACGTGGCTCAGGTTGCAGCTAAAGAAGCACCATGGAATACGATTAACCCCACTGCGTTAAGTGATGCCCAGATAGCTGCTAGTCACATACCGCAACCAATGATTGACAGTATCTGCCAGGCACCGGTGTTGTTGTTGGTGTTTGTAGATTTGTCTGTGGTGGCGTCTTTCGACAGCCAGCTAGAGCGGGTCGGGGTGATCTCTGGAGGGTCTATTTATCCTTTTGTTTGGAATATCTTGCTGAGTGCGAGAAATGAAGGCCTCGGCGGCACGCTCACTACCTTTGTTGGCGCAAACGAATCTGAGTTGAAAGAATATCTTGGGGTGCCTGATGAATATGCGTTTGCAGCCATGATACCGATTGGAAATCCCACCAAACAACTCACCAAGTTGAAACGCAAGTCGGTTGCCGAGTTTGCTGTTAAAGAACGTTTTGATGGAGAAGTACTAGGTGGGTAAATCTGCAGTAAATTCTCGATATGCCCAGTGCGCGCGCGTTGCCATGACTAGACCTTCCCCCCATTTGGGCAAGGGGATAGTTGCCTGTTGCGACACTTTAATGCAGTGTTGTGGGCTGGAAATTGGGGGTCCGTTTGGAACAAATCGGTGAGTATCGAATCGCGGCGTCGCGCGAAGAAGTCTGGCAAGCATTGAATGATCCTGAAATTCTAGGCGCGTGTATACCGGGTTGTCAGGACATCACGGCAATTGATAGCGAGCACTTCGATGTGAAGGTCAAGGCTAAGGTCGGACCTGTTAGCGCTACTTTCCAAGCCGCTTTGAGTCTTCAAGATCTGCAGCCTCCACAAAGCTACGTCATTGCAGGCAACGTTAAAGGCGGGGCGGCCGGATTCGGTAAAGGTAGTGCAACGGTTACACTAGCTGAAGATGGAGCAGAAACTCTGCTGCGGTATTCGGTAAAGGCAAACATCGGCGGAAAACTTGCACAAGTGGGAAGCCGCTTGATCGATGCAGCGATGAGAAAAATGGCGGATGATTTTTTTTCGGCTTTTACCCAGCAACTGGCCGATACGCAAGTTGATAAGAAATCCAACAGCCCCTATGAAACAGATGGGCAATGGATGATTTGGATGATCGCCTTTGCAGTACTTGCTATCGCAATGATCTTGGCATTTTGAATAAATATAGGGGGAAATAGATGAAAGTTTCTTTAACTGTAAATGGCGAGCTGCATGAAGTTGATGTTGCGCAGAACACATTGCTGGTCGACATACTGCGCGTACATCTTGGGCTAACGGGTACTCACGTAGGCTGTGATACTTCTCAATGTGGCGCATGCACGGTCCATTTTAATGGCCGAGCGGTTAAGTCTTGCACGGTGTTGGCGCCACAAGCGCAAGCTGCACAAGTTGTTACCATTGAAGGTATTGGAACGCCGGAAGCGTTACATCCAATGCAAGCAGCCTTTCGCGAATGTCACGCACTGCAGTGTGGTTTCTGTACACCAGGGATGATTATGCAAGGTATAGATTTAGTCGAAAACAGCACCAAGCTAGACAACAGAAGTATTCGAGAGGGGCTTGAAGGCAACATTTGCCGCTGTACGGGATACCATAACATCGTGCGGGCAATTCAAGTGGTTGCGGACACTCGTTAATCAGAGACTCCTAAAGCAGGAAAGACAGCGAAAGCAGGCAAAGGGCAAAGGAAAAAGGGCAAAGGAGAAAATATGAGCGAGGTGCAAGAAACTGGCATCGGTGCATCGGTTAGGCGGCGAGAAGACCTACGTTTCATCACCGGAACGGGTCGTTATACAGATGATATTAACCAGTTCGGTCAGGTCTACGCTGTGTTTTGTCGTAGTCCATATGCTCGGGCAAAAATTCTTTCCATCGATACAGATGAAGCGTTGGCTGTCGCCGGTGTTGTTGCCGTCTTTACTGGTGCGCAAATGGTAGACGATGGCCTAGGTGATATTCCTTGCGGATGGGCCGTACAGAGTAAGGACGGCTCGCAGATGAAATCTGCCCCCCATCCCCCCATGGGTGCAAGTGTCGTTAACTACGTGGGCGAACCCTATGCCTTGGTTGTGGCTGACTCCATCCAAGCGGCTAAACTAGGGGCTGAGTCTGTTGTTACAGACTTTGATGAGTTGCACGCGGTGATCGATGCGAGCCAAGCTTCTGTGTCTGAAGCCATCTACGAGGGTATCGAGCAAAACTTAGCTTTTGAATGGGGGCTAGGCGATGAAGATGCCACCCGTATGGCGTTTGCTAAGGCGAGTCATGTCAC
>QIGT01000019.1 GCA_003230835.1 Gammaproteobacteria bacterium | reverse complement strand
CCTCATAACCTAGCTCATCCGATGAAGCGCGCAGATCTTATTGCCAGATGGATCGCGCAAGTATGCCAAATAAAGCTTGCCAAATGGACCTTCGCGGACGCCTGGAGGATCTTCACAGGTAACCCCGCCATTGGCTATTCCCGCGGTATGCCATGCATCTGCTGCGGCTGAATCACTGGCTTCGAAGCCGATTGTACTGCCGTTGCCGTTGCCAGCTGACTCACCATTGATCGGTTTGGTGATTGCGAATACGCCGGTTTTCGTTACATAGAAACAACGGCCTTTGTCGTCGATGGTGCCGGGCTCGTAACCCATGGCGCCTAACGCAGCGTCATAGAAGGTCTTCGATTCTGCTACATCGTTTGCGCCAACCATAATGTGACTGAACATCTCTTCTCCTCAAGTTAAAGATTTTTGCGCCACTATTTTAGCGCAGGTCAATAATATTCATTGCTGCACCCATTGCAATCACCGATACTTGATGTCTTAGGCCAGGGCCTAAGGCGGTAATGTCACCCCTAGCAGATAAAACTTATCGAAGAATGTTCGCCGCGCAAGTCGTTAGCTTGGCCGGGACTGGGCTATCGAGTATCGCGCTGGCATTGTTGGCCTATGATATGCAGGGCGGTGATGCAGGTTTCATTTTAGGCACCGTATTCGCCATCAAAATGGTTGCCTATATTGGAATTGCGCCCATTGTCGGTGCATTTTCTGATCGATTCTCGAGGAAGATGTTTCTCGTTGTACTTGATTTGATCCGCGCATGTGTTGTCATCAGTATTCCATTTGTGTCTGAAGTCTGGCAGATATATGTGTTGATTTTTGTATTGAATGCATGCTCAGCGGGATTCACGCCAACCTACCAGGCCACTATTGTAGATCTGTTGCCTGATGAAGCGCAGTACACTCGGGCGCTTTCGCTGTCTCGCCTCGCATACGATCTTGAAAATCTGCTCAGCCCGTTGCTTGCTGCTGCAGCATTGCTGGTGCTGGGTTACAACGCCTTGTTTGTTGCAAATGCGGTAACCTTCATTGTATCTGCATTACTTGTCTTGTCTGTTCAACTGCCCTCACTTCAATCTCAAGAAGGTCGAAATGAGAATGGTTGGAAGAATGTGATGTTTGGTATTCATACCTATCTTGCAACACCTAGGCTACGTGGACTTCTAGCGCTTTCTTTGGCGCTGGCGGTTTCAGGAGCTATGGTCATTGTCAACACTGTGGTTTATGTACGCGACTACCTGGGTGGTACGCAAAGTGAGACCGCTTGGGCTTTTGCAGCATACGGTGCTGGTTCCATGACTATCGCCTTGGTGCTGCCTCGTCTGCTTGATCGTTTTGCCGATCGACCGTTTATGTTGACTGGTGGCGGTGTGTTGGTGGCGGGGTTGTTGTTTGGAGCTTTGCAGCCGAATTTGGTCTTGCTATTGGTGTTGTGGGCAATACTTGGTATGGGCAGTTCTTTGATACAAACACCGGCCGGTAGATTGCTACGAAAATCTGCCGGTGAGGCGGACCGGCCAGCGTTGTACGCTGCGCACTTTGCTCTGTCGCATTGCTGTTGGCTCATCGCCTACCCTCTGGCTGGATGGATCGGTGGCACCTTTAGTTTGTCCGTTGCTTTTGTCGTATTGGCTATTATTGCTCTCGCTGCAACAATGATGGCATTACTATTTACCCCCGCCGTAGACACGCTAGACCTAAGCCATACACACTGTGCTCAGTGCCACGAACATCGACATGTTCACGATGCGCATCATCAGCATTCCCACGAAGGCTGGGAAGGACCAGAACCCCACCGTCACGAGCACCGGCATACGTCCCTGCAGCACACACACACCTTTGTCATTGATCGACATCATCCGGGGTGGCCTTGAGTAAGTCTTCATAAGTAGTCGCTAACAATTTACTAAACACGTCTATGCCGCGATCTGTCGAAAGGTGTGTGCTATCGATAAAATGGCTGGGATTGATGTTTTTGTGTGTTTGAAAATCGCGTATAGGCACGCCTGTCGAGGTGCGGATATATTCCAGCGTCTCGCGCAACCTTTTTTCGCTGTCTAAGCTATACACTACCCAGTCCGTATTTCTAGGTAAGAGAATCACCTCGGTAAGGGCTGACACCGCTTTGAGGTTGAGGACCATGTTAATAAAGGCATCCACTAAGGGTGGGTGAAAGTTCATTTCTAATATGTCTGCGGTGCGTACTCGACGATCTAGATCACTCTGCATAATTAAGGGGTGTTGATAGGCAGACACATATGCTTGCATTTTTTCGTGCAGTTCGGCGGAATGAGCAGATTTGTCCATACGCCCACCTCGTAATAGAATTTGCCACTGAGCTGAACTTTGTTTGCCATGGTTTTCTTCCAACAGCAGATTATAGTCGCTTCGTGCTTTGTTTGCTCGTTGCCTAGCTTGAATGAATTCTAGGCTGTCAGGTTCGTCCAGTTCAGGAATAAGCTGCGGGATGGTAGTAATGAGTTCGGCGGATATGCCCGATCGTAAATATCTTATATTGAGGAGACGTAGTCCGCGGGTTGGATCTTGGAGCGTAAGGTCGGCCAGTTCTAGGAAACTTGAAAGCAATGCGACATTTTGGTCGGCGGTAAATTTTCCGAAACTCGCACGGGTTTTGGTTGCTTGAAAGGGCGTGAATTCGACTAGAGAAAGAGCAAATTTCTGCTGTGTAGATTGCATCGCTTCTTTGATTCGACGCGTCATCAATTCTTGGTAGGCAGGGTTAAGATTGCCGATGCCATAATTAAAACTAGTCACCTTCACCTCGCGTTCCAGCATGGCTTGATCAAATGTGTTGGGTTCAAACCCTGCCTGCACCATGGAAGAGCCAAATACCATGACTTTCTTTTCTGCTGTTGGGCGGGCTAACTCGGGCAGGTATCGCATTTCACCGAGCATGCGCCCATTCAAATCTGCGCCGAGTGAGAAGAGCAGTTGTAGGATACCGTTGTACACACCTAAGACGAGACCAAAGACAATCATGGCTGCCAACACAGTCTTGATCTGCGAACGACGAGAGTTGTTGTGCTGGGTGGTTTGGTAGGCACTGTCAGACGCAGTATTTGGCATGGTTGTTCCGATCAAAATTGGAAGTAAATGAAGGCATCGCTAGGCGTGCCAACCATAAAACAGAAAAACTGTATGGTGGTGATCATCGGCCACAGAATCCATTTTCGAGCCTCAATGCGACTGCCGTATCGCAACACCATCCAATCTATGCCATGCATGAAAAAGAGCGCGAATAGAGTGAGGCCGAAGAATAATGTGGCCAGTGGAGGTGCCTGAGGTAGTGGGGTTGTACCGTGCATGTTGGCGAAGATGGCGAATGCACTAGAGAGATCTTGTGCGCGAAATAACACCCACCCTAGGAGTACCAAGTAGAATGTGAAGAGACATTTACCAGCGTGCACAAACCAATGCTTAGAGTGTCGAATATGGCGCAATTGATCGAGTTTATTCAGAGCATGGGTGGCAATGATAATACAGCCGTGAAATGCGCCCCAGACAACAAATGTCCACGCGGCACCATGCCACAAGCCACCCAACAACATGGTGAACATTATATTGCGGTAGTGGTGCGTCCGGTTGCCACCAAGGCTAATATAGAGGTAGTCACGCAACCATGTTGATAAAGAGATGTGCCAGCGTCGCCAGAAATCGATGGGTGAACTTGCCAGGTATGGCAAGCGAAAATTAAGAGGAATTTGGAACCCCAGCAGCAACCCAATGCCAATTGCCATGTCCGTATAACCTGAAAAGTCGCCATATATTTGTGCAGCAAACCCTAGTACACCGGTCCATGTTTCTAACAAGCTGACAGCTGGACCATCAAAGGTAGTACTCACTACTCCGGGCATGAGATCAGCCAGCGTCTTTTTTAGCAAACCCACACTGATGAGCAGAAAGCCATGTTTTGCGCCCAGCCAGGTGGGAGAGGGCATGACCTCTAGTTGCGGCAGTATTTGTTTAGCCCGTAAGATTGGCCCCGCCACTAATTGTGGGAAAAAGGATAGGGCAGCGGTGAATTGCAATAACCCTTTTCGTGGTTCCATTTCGCCCCGGTACACATCAATGGTGTAGCTCATGCTCTGGAAGGTATAAAAAGAAATGCCCACGGGCAGAACCAAGGCCAAAACCGTCCAGCTTGGTTCGTAGCCAAACACCCCCAATAAAGAAACCACAGACTCTATAGCGAAGTCGGCGTACTTGAATACCGCTAGAATACCCAGGTTGGTCACAATGGAAGCCGCCAACAGTAGTTTCTTTTTCTTCTTTTGCGTGGCGTCATGCAGGGCAATGGCTAGAAAATAATCTACCACTGCACTGAACACCAACAAAGGGATGAACCTATAGTTCCATCCCGCGTAGAAGACAAAACTACCGACCACAATCAGCAGCAAGCGAGGCCAACGACGCAACAAGACAAAGCTGTACAGTACAAAAAATATAGCGAAGAACAGGAAGAATATGGGGGTGTTAAAGAGCATTGGCTAGTGTGTTGGTGATCCTGGTTAATCTACTTGTCGACGCTGATGCTGATATAGTTCTAGTGAGGTAGATTTCTGGTAGTTTTTCATAGTGACCACTGATGTGAAAATGTTAGGATTGAGCGGCCTTAAACCAAAAGGAAATTGTTATGAAAGCAATCATCACTGGGTCTTTGTTGATGATTACGATAGCCGTCAGCGGGTGTGCATCAAGTGGCGTGAATACTCGCCTCGATGCCTTGGAAGCAGAGCTTAGCCAGGTCAAGCGTGCAGCAGATCTGGCCATGCAAAATGCCCGAGAAGCACAAGCGACAAGTTCGGCGTCTAAGACGGAAATTGCTCAGGCGAAACGAATGGCGCAGGAAGCAATAGATACTGCAACTGAAGCTGCTGAGCGTGCTTCACGTATGCAAGATGAGTGTTGTGGCGGCAAGTAGATAAGTCCTTGTCGAGAAAAGAAGTTAGCTCGGCGAACAGCTAATTCTCGGCGAACAGCTAATTCTCGGCGAACAGCTAATTAGAGATGCGTGTGGGCAATCCGGTAGCAGCCCGCGCCACTTGAGTAGCAAGCCTCCAGTCTATCGAAACGGTTGATTGATTCGTGGCCTTAATGATGAGGCCAACAACCTGAGTCAAGGGGTTGTTGTGCTCACTTTCGGCATTGGGGTGTGATTCCAAATAGAGTGATCCTTGGTGCCAGCCAACTTTGTGAGGCTGGTTTAGGATCTGTACAGATGTACCGTTCGGCACTGCCTTTATAAGCGATTCGATGTGTAGGTTGTAAAGACGTATGCACCCATGTGAAACACGTTGACCGACACCAAACGACTGATTGGTGCCATGAATGAAGTATCCCGGGCTTGCTAACTTTATCGCATATTTCCCTAATGGATTATCAGGGCGGGCAGGCACGACGGTGGGTAGTGTTTTGCCTCGGGCAGCATGTTCGCGGCGAACAGATGCCGGTGGCGTCCATTCTGGGTTCTCTATCCGTGCCACGGTTTGGGTCTTGATGGTGGGCGTGGCTGATCCCTCGCGACCAATTCCCGCAGGAAATACCGATAGTTGAGTATTTGCGGTATCGAAGTAGTACAAACGCCTTTCACTCAAATTCACCACGATGCCTTGTCGAAGCACGTCCGGCAGAATGAAAGCGGTGGGCAGCACAATTTGAGTGCCACCGCCGGGTAACCACGGATCTACCCCTGCATTGGCTTGTTTTAACGCGGCAAAGCCGACGCCATTTACGCGAGCGATGGTCGCAAACGTATCTTCGTACTCTAGTTGTTTGTACTCTAGAGTGCCTACTAAGAAATCTGTTTGTTGTGGCAAAGGGTAGGTTCGTTGAGGATCTGCATGCACCGACAGACCGAAGCCAGCGATTGCAATCCAAGCCCAGAAAAAATTTAGTCTCAGTAGCCGCAGCTTAGTCTCTCACGTTCGTTGCAAAACGCTATCATACTCTAACTGCCAGGTTCTTAGGTCATGTTAAAACGACGGA
Source organism: Gammaproteobacteria bacterium (assembly GCA_003230835.1). Classification (GTDB taxonomy): domain Bacteria; phylum Pseudomonadota; class Gammaproteobacteria; order Pseudomonadales; family Azotimanducaceae; genus UBA4421. The sequence continues at coordinate 5,458 of QIGT01000019.1, read as the reverse complement.
CAACAAAATTCACACCACCAACCTGATAGAGAATGAAAGGTTGTTGGTTCGACACGCTAAAGGCTTGTCCATACTGGTGTACAAAAACGCAAAATGTTGTTGTGCCTAGTACACTCCAGGCATCCGGGGTTGCGCCAGCCACATAGGCAACAATGGGTTCTGCGTGTGTGAGTACGTCATTCCAAATTTCCATGCAGCGTGTAGTACCTGTTCCTGCCGCCGTCGGCCAGCCATTGCTAGTGAACTCAATAGTTGCGCTGTTTACTACAGTAGACGCAGGTCTGCCACCAACCAACCATTCACTGTGAAGGGTTGAAAGGCTCGTTTCGAACGCGCCAGCAGTTGATGTTGCGGCTGCTATTCGTGATTGATCGCTGACATCGATAAAACGCGGCAATAACATCGCAACGAGAATGCTGATTAGTATGATGGTGACAACCAACTCTACAAGGGTGAAGCCACGCACCGGGTAACTGTACCGTTTCATGCCTTAAAGTGTAGATCATGTTTGGAATTTTGCCGGGGCTATATCAATCTAAGGCTTGAGCTAGGTACCACTCGGATTAGACTCCAGTTGAGTCGTTCGTCGGCAAGCTCCTTAGCTCATACGGTTGGTTGTTTTTAGGCTTGTCGTGTAACGTAGACGTCGCAGGGTGTGGTATTAAGTACTCCTTGAGTTGTAGAGCCTAAAACAAGTCGGCTAAACGCGCCGCGTTGCCGTGCGCTCATGATGATCAAATCGGCCTGGCTATCTTTTGCCGCTTGTACGATTTCATGGCGTGGATCTCCTAAACGTAGTTTCAGCTTGCTAGGATCCAAACCAGCACGTTTTATTCCGTTGCGTAGTTGTGCCAGGGTTTGAGTTTGCAGTCTGTTCATTAGGTCTTGATAAGACACGCTCATGTTGGCTCCAATCGAATCACCGGGAAAGAATGAAGACAGGGGTGTAATTACCGAAAGGAAAGAGTAGTTCGCCTGAGTGCAAAGTATTTTTTTGGCTTTGTCGCAAATGTTGACTAGATCGGTGGATGTATCCACGCAGATCATTATTTGTTGATAGCCATTTTCGCCGGGCGATGAACTGTCAGGATGCACCGCCAGCAAATCGACGTCGGTATTGTTGAGTACGGCTTGGGTAGTAGAGCCAAGCAGGCGGCTGAGCCCGCTGCGATTGTGTACGCCCATAACAATCAGTTTTGCGTTTAGGCTTTTACACTTTTGTTCAATAAGATCTGCTGGGGAACCTTCAGCGACCAACAAGTCTGCATCCGGACCGATATCTCTTCTCAGCGTTTCCGTTCGAGCTTCGATTTCGCCACGCAGCCAATTAAAGGAGTGTTCCGCCAAAGGCGTAAAGTCTAAATCTGCATAGACTTCAAGCGCGGGTTTAACAACACTGAGAATACTCGGAGATGCGTCTATTTGTTGGGTAACTTGCTGTGCTACCTTCCAAATGTGAAGGCTCTCTTGGTTGGCTTCCAAAGCCACTAAAACTCTATCCATAGCTGATCCTGAGGTAAACTAGCTGAACATCCAATGCAGTGAAAGCAAGCCAACTGCAACAAGTAAACCGCCAACAACTATCGCGCTGCCTGCGACTATAAGGGTTTTATTCGTTTCTTCTAACCACATTTCATACTCCTACTTTTATCTTGCGCTCTAATACTCCCGCACAAGGTTGTTGGTGGGTATACGCACATACCGAAGTGCGTGTATGGGCTTGTAGGGACAATCACTTAGTGACTGTGGTGGAGGTTGCATCGATCATATGGCTGGGTGATTAAATGGGTCTATTGAGAAGTGGCGCGGCAGCGTAGAATGGATGCTGCGACGAGAACGCAATGTTAAGAAGCAAAAGGCTGCGTATTAGTGGAATCGAAACGACAAAAATGGCTGGCGGGAAATGCCCACGTTGTACTCGATGCTGTGGTAGATGCAATTATCACCATGGATACCCAGGGTATCGTACAAATCGTCAACCAAGCAGCAGTAGACCTTTTTGGTTATCAAGCCCATGAGTTGGAGGGCCAGCCGATTACAACTCTAATGCCCGAGCCCTATCGCTCTCAACACATGGGTTATGTGGATTCCTATTTAGCCTCAGCGCAAGCAAAGATTATTGGCATCGGTCGTGAGTTGGTCGGGCAGAGAAAGGACGAAAGCACTTTTCCCATCTATCTGGCCATCAATGAAGTGCAGTCTGCTGAAGGCGTTTACTTTGTTGGCATCATTCGCGACTTAAGCGAGCACAAAGCGGCACAAGAAATGCTACTTAAGCAAAAGGATCATTTGGCGCAAGTAGGTCGCTTAAGCACCATGGGAGAAATGACTGCGAGCATAGCCCATGAGATCAATCAGCCCCTTACTGCAATCTCGATGTATGCCCAGGCGTGTATCAGATTGATCGAGAAAGGCACGCCTAATATGAACATAGTTCTAGAGGCAGTTCGCAAATTGAACGATCAGTCGCTGCGTGCGGGAGCGATCATCGAGCGCGTGCAACGCTTTGTGCAGAATGTAGGCGGGCAACGAGAGCTTGTTGATTTGAACACGGTGTTACTCGACCTAAGATACTTGGCAGTAGGGGATGCGAGGCTACATGGGGTTGAGTTGGTTTTCGATTTGGCCCAGCCATCGCCTAAATTGTTATGTGACCCGATTCAAATTCAGCAGGTTGCACTTAATCTGATTCGCAATGCGATTGATGCAATGTTTGAAATTGATTGTAAGTACGGCCGAGCGATAAAAGTAGTGTCTTCTGTGAGCGAAAAGGCGAACGAGAAAATGGTGGAGGTGAGGGTTCAGGATTGTGGGCCTGGCGTTGACGAGGATAACGCCGCGAAGCTATTTACCGCGTTTCATACCACTAAGCGAGACGGGATGGGAATGGGTTTATCAATTTGCCGTTCTATTGTTGAAGAACACGGAGGTGAATTGAATTTTTGTAACAATGCCGAATTTGACAAGAATAATCACGGTGCGAGTTTTTACTTTCGAATTCCGTTAGGAGGCGAATATGAGTGAAGTAGGAAAGGTTTTTGTCGTCGACGATGACGAAGCTGTAAGAGATTCGATAGGCATGCTTTTAGATTCCGTAGACATGCCGTACACGAGTTTTAATAGCGCAGACCAATTTCTAAGCAAATTTGATGAATCTCAAAAAGGTTGTTTGGTGTTGGATATCCGCATGCCAGGTATGAGTGGTCTGGAATTACAACAAAAGCTAGTGGAAATGCAGGCAAATATCCCCATTGTGTTTATTACAGGACATGGTGATATTCCTATGGCGGTAGAGGCCATGCGGCGCGGCGCAATAGATTTCATCCGCAAGCCGTTTCGAGATCAGGAATTGTTGGATCGTATCAACGAAGCACTGCATCAGGATGAGCAACTGCGGATACAAGATGAAGACATCGCCAAGGTCCAATCTCTGGTTGCGAGTCTCACGGACAGGGAACAGCAGGTCTTCGAGCGCGTTTGCGTAGGCCAAGCAAACAAAGTCATGGCCATTGAGTTAGGAATTAGCGAACGAACGGTGGAAATTCATCGCAGTCAGGTCATGCACAAAACCGGCGCGCGGTCGTTAGCAGCGTTGGTTCGCCTTAAGCTAAGGCTAGAAACTGTTCAGTAGGCTTAGCGTTTTTGAACTTCGTAAATGCCACCGGAACCTAAGCTCTCAATTTCATATTGTAAGAAACCGCGCGCGTAGTCCGACGAGGTCGCTTCCTTTAGGTCCGCAATACCTTGGACCAACAAGGCTTCCAAAATATCTGTGGCGTCGAGACTTTCCTGCTTACCTTCGACAGTGGCTTTAGCGATAAGGTCTTTAGCAATACTGTACTTACTCATACTTGAATCGGAGTTCACTTGTTACGTTGCTGCTATATTAACTGTTGTAGGGGACTCCACTCAACTTCGGGAACTACCTAGGGAACCTCTGACTAAGTCTCAAAAGCTCAGCACATGAGACTTAGTCAGAGGCTCCCTAGTTCGCATGGCCTTCGAGGGTGAGAATCCTACGTATACTGCGTCCCAGTTCGGAGGTGCTATAGGGTTTGTGTAGAAACGCATCTATGTCAGTACCTTCGGGCTGATCAGCACCACTGACTAATAAAACAACAATGTGTGGATACTCTTGCTTCACAATTTTGGCCAAGTGTTCTCCCAGCATATTTGGCATTGTTTGATCAGTAACGAGTAGCTCTATAGTGTTTCCTTTTGTGCTCAAAATTTCCAATGCTTGCTGCGCGTCGTTGGCAACGAAAACCTTATAGCCTAATTTGCCCAACGATTGCTCTGCGATACTGGTCAGTGCAGTTTCATCATCAACAAAAAGAATGCTTTCGCTGCCGTCAATCTTAGTTTGATGTTCTGCGGGTGGATCTATCTCAAATTGTAAATTTTCCTTGCAAGGTAGCAATATGGAGAAGTGAGTTCCTTCTCCTTTTTTACTCTCGACCTTAACTAGGCCTTGTAGTTGAGTCACTATCCCATGCACCACTGCGAGCCCAAGACCAGTGCCTTCTCCTGTTTTACGCGTAGTAAAAAATGGGTCGAACATTCTGGATTGTGTGTAGTCGTCCATGCCAGAACCGGTGTCTGAGATCATCAATCTTATATGTGGGCCTGGTTGTAACACAGCAAGCGAACGTGCTTCGTCGAGATCAACTTGATGAGATTCCAGTACCACATGGAGCATGCCGCCCTGTGCGTCCATGGCTTGGCAAGCATTGGTACACAAGTTGAGTACGATTTGGATCAATTGAGATGGATCAGCAAGCACTGTCCCAGTGCCGGCTGCAAGGCTCTCCTTCAAAATGACATTGTTGGGCAGAATGGGCCGAACCAGTTGAATGGCTTCGGCGACAACTTCAGTCACATCTACCGGCTTTAGTTCTAAGTTTGATCCACGTCCAAAGGTGAGAATGCTCTGAATGAGCTCTCTTGCTCTGGCGACAGACGAGTCTAATCGGTTGAGATGGGCACGCGCAGGGTGAGTGCCTGAAATTTCATCTCTGCTAAGCTCGGCGTAACCTAAAATTGCACTCAGTATATTATTGAAGTCGTGAGCAACACCACGAGCAAGGGTGCCCAAAGATTCCATTTTCTGTGCTTCGCGAAGTTGTAGTTCCAAATTCCGAACTTGAGTGACGTCTGCGCCAGACATCAAGACCCCACCTTCTTGATCGTACTCCACTGGCAATGGAATGGTATGCCATGCTATCAAACGTTCAGTGCCGTCTTCGGTGGTGATGGGTGATTCGGAATAAGCGTATTGATCAACCTGGAGAATGCGTTCGTGAACGTCATGTCGATTGAGCATGGGAACAAACTGGCTGCAGAAATTTTGACCGACAATGTCTTTCTCAGGCACACCGAGTACGCGAACTCCTTTTTGATTGACCATGGTAATGGTGCCATTGTGATCTAGCGCCAAGATGATTACCTCCACCACATC